>CALEOJ010000190.1 GCA_937910425.1 uncultured candidate division WPS-2 bacterium | reverse complement strand
AGGTCGATGCCAGATACAGTTCGCAGACGTGTGCCGCGTGCGGGCATGTCTGCAAGGAAAGCCGGGAGGGACCGTTCTTTGCCTGCGTTCGCTGCGGCCATGAGGCCGACGCGGACGTGAATGCTGCTCAGGTCATTCTCCTGCGGGCGGAGTCGCCGCCCATGAGTGCACCGGGCATCGCTCGGGGCAGGCAGCACGATGCGGCCTGACCACGCTCACGACGAAGAACGAGGTGGCGCTAGCGCAGCTCGAAGAGGAGCGGCTGCTCGATGAACTCGGGTTTGGCGAGTTTGCCGCGCAGCGGAGCGGTGGCCTCGACGGTTGGGCGCCCTTCGAGCGCGCCGGCGATCTCGCGGGCGCGGGCGACGACGGCGGGCGGCAGGCCGGCCATGCGCGCGACCTCGATTCCGAACGAGCGCGACGACGAGCCCGGCAGCACGCGGTGTGAGAACACCGGCGCGCCCCCTTTGGTGCTCTCGACCGCGGTGATGTGGAAGTTCGCGACCAGCGGCCAGCGCTCGGCGAGCGCGACCAGCTCGTGGAAATGCGTGGCGAACAACACCATCGGTGACCGCAGCTCACGCTCCAGCAAGTACTCGCAGATCGCCTGCGCGATCGATAGCCCGTCGACCGTGCCCGTGCCGCGCCCGATCTCGTCGATCAGCAGCAAGCTGCGGTCGGTCGCACGGCGCAGGATGTTCGCCGCCTCCGCCATCTCGATGTAGAACGTCGACTGTCCCGACGCCAGGTCGTCGCCCGCCCCGATGCGGGTGAAGATGCGGTCGACGATTCCGAGCCGCGCGGCGCGGGCCGGCACGAACGAGCCGATCTGCGCGAGCACGACCAGCAATGCGGTCTGGCGCAGATACGTCGACTTGCCGCCCATGTTCGGTCCGGTAAGCAGGATGAAGCGCGCACGTTCGTCGCCCAGGTGGAGATCGTTGGGGACGAACGATGCGCCCAGCAGCGCCTCCATCACCGGATGGCGGCCGTCAGCGATCTCCACCACGCTGTCGGGGGCGAACGACGGTCGCACGTATCCGCGCTCGCCCGCGACGTGCGCCAGCGAGCAATACGCGTCGAGCTCGGCGAGCGCGTCGGCCGTCGCGAGCAGTTCGTCGACGCGCTCGGCGATCCGCTCGACCAGCTGTTCGTAGAGCGCCGCTTCGAGGCGCTGCTGCTGCGACTCCGCCGACGCGATCGCGACGTCGAGCTCGCGCAGTTCCGGCGTGACGTAGCGCTCGCCGTTCGCGAGCGTCTGCTTGCGCGTGTAGTCGGCCGGAACGTTCGCGATCTGGCCCTTCGGCACTTCGATCGCGTAGCCGAACGCCGACGCGTACTTCACCTTGAGCGACTTGATCCCGGTGCGGTCGCGCTCGCGTTCCTCCAGGGCGGCGATCCGCGAACGGGCGTCACCGCGCAGCGCGACGCACTCGGCCAGATCGGGATTGGCGCCGGCACGGATCACCCCGCCGTCGGTCAGCGTCGCCGGCGGTTCCTCGACCAGCGTCGCCGTCAGGTCGGCCAGCATCGCGTCGAACTCGCCGACCCCGGCGGCGATCGCCTGCATCCCGGCCGGCAGCGATACTTCGCGCAGCGCATCGGCGATCGGGTCGAGCAGCGCCAGCGTGCGGCGCAGCGACGCGAGATCGCGCGGGAGCACGCGCCGGAAGCGGATCTTTTGGGCGATACGCTCCAAATCGAAGCAGCCGTGCAGGACGTCTTGCAACGCGAGCCGGCGGGCAGCGTCACGCACCAGCGCCTCGACGCAGTCGGCGCGCGCACCGATCGCGACGGCGTCGACCAACGGGGCCAGGAGCCAGCGCCCGAGCAGCCGCGAGCCCATCGCCGTCCGCGTGCGGTCGATCGTCGCGAGCAGCGTCGCGCGCGGGTTCGCGCCGAGCGCCCTGGTGAGCTCGAGGTTCTTGCGCGTGTTCGGATCGAGCGCGAGGAACGTCGCCTGACGGTAGAACTGCGGCTCGCGGAGTGACGGGCCGCCGCTCTGCTGCACGCTGACGCGCCGGACGAACGCCGATAGAGCGTCAAGCGCGCGGTGCATCGCCAGCGAGCCATCGAACGAGAACCCGTCGATCGGATCGCGCGCACGCTCCCCGACGGCCGCGAGGAGCGGAGCGGTAATTCGCGTCGCGGCCGGTTCGAGCGCCGCCTCGAGCGCGGCGCGCACGTCGATCGGGACGTCGGCGACCAGCTCGGCAGGTTCGAGCCGAGCGATCTCGGCGAGGACGTCCTCGAGCGCCGACTCACCGTCGAACGCGGTCGCCGCGACGTGACCGGTCGAGATATCGGCGTGAGCGATCGCGAGGACGTCCTCAAGCGACGTGACCGCCGCCAGATAGTTGTGCGCCGACCGTTCGAGGATGTGCTCCTCGAGCAGCGTTCCGGGCGTCACCACGCGGACGACGTCGCGCCGCACGAGCTTGTTCGGCACCGGCGCTTCGAGCTGTTCCGCGAGCGCGACGACGCGCCGTTGCGCGACCAGCTTGGCGAGGTAGCCGTCGAGCGCATGGTGCGGGACGCCCGCCATCGCGACGCGGCGGCCGCCCCCGGCCTCCTTCGACGTCAGCGCGATCGAAAGCGCGCGCGCGATCGTCTCGGCGTCGTCACCGTACGCTTCGTAGAAGTCGCCGACTCGCGAGAGCAGAATCGCCTCGGGATAGCGATGCTTCATCCCGAAGTACTGCTCCAGCATCGGTGACCACGTCGTGGTCGTCGTCATCCGAGCCGTGACCGCATCCCTGGCGGTTCCCGGCGCACGAGGCCGGCTCCCTGTGGAGAGACCGTGCATAACCATGTCGAAGGGCGCCAGGTGCGACGCCGGCTGATCGTCACGGTCGACGACTTCGGACTTTCGATCCCGGTGAACGAGGCGATCGAGCGCGGTCATCGCGAGGGGATCGTCACCGCCGCAAGCCTCATGGTTGCCGAATCTGCCGCGGCGGACGCCGTCGCACGGGCGCGCGCAAACCCCTCGCTCGGCGTCGGCCTGCACGTCGTCGTCGTCGCCGGGCGGCCGCTCCTCCCGCCAGAGCGCATCCCCGACCTCGTCGGCCGCGACGGCCTCTTCTCCAGCGAGCTCGCGCGCGCCGGCGTGAAGTACTTCTTCCGCCCAGGGATCGGCCGCCAGCTCGAAGCGGAGATCCGCGCGCAGTTCGAGGCGTTCCGTGCGACGGGGCTGCCGCTCGACCACGTCAACGCGCAGTGCCACTACCACTTGCATCCGACGGTGCTCGGATTGATCCTCGAACTCGCGCGCGACTACGGGTACCCGCCGATGCGCATCCCGTCCGAGCCGTTCGGTCCGTCGTGGCGCGCGACGCACGAAAACTTCCGCGGCCGGCTCGCGAGCGCCGTCTTCCTCTCGCCGTTCCTGCGGGCGATGAAGGCGCGCATGCGCGCGTTTGGAATCGCTCACAACGACCACGTCTTCGGTTTCAACGACACCGGCCGCATGACCGAAGAACGGGTGCTCGGATTTCTGCAGAACCTCCCGGACGGTGCGACCGAAATGTACTTCCACGCCGCGACGGAGCGCTGGCCCGGGATCGCGCGCGATCTGACATCATATCGGCTGGAGGACGAGTTCGCCGTCCTGGTGAGCCCGCGCGTTGCCGAAGCCGTGCGCGCGAGCGGAGCAGAACCGATCGCGTTCCGCGATCTCACCGATGCGCGCTGATCTACGCGGCGCCGGCGCTGCGCTGGCGTTCGGCGCTGCGGCAGCGAGCATCGCCTATACCGCGTTCGCGGTCGTACGCGTCGTCGCGTTCGGCCGCCGTGCGCGCGAGCGGCGCTCGCACGGCCCGTTGTTTCCGACCGCGCCGAATCGATGTCCCACGGTCACGGTTTTCAAGCCGGTCCGCGGCCTCGAGCCGCAGCTGGGGGAGAACCTGCGCTCGTTCTGCCGGCAGGACTATCCGTCGTTCGATGTCGTGTTGGGCGTGCACGATCGCGACGATCTCGCACTCCCGTTATTGCGGCGGATCGCGGCAGAGTTCCCGGACCGCACGACCGTCGTGGTCGGCGACGGCACGGCGCGCTGCCGCAACCCGAAGATCACGACGCTTTTGCCGATGCTCGAGCATGCGACCGGCGAGATCCTGGTGATCGCCGACAGCGACATGCGGGTGACGCCCGACTACCTCGACGCCGTCGCCGCGCCGTTCGCCGACCAGCGCGTCGGCGCCGCGACGGCGCTCTACCGCGGCGAGCCGGCGGAATCGGACCTCGCCTCGGCGCTCGGAGCGATGTGGATCACCGAGCAGTTCGCCCCGTCCGTTCTCGTGGCGCGCGCAGTCGAGCCGCTGACCTACTGCTTCGGCTCGACGATGGCCGTTCGCCGCACCGTGCTCGACGAGATCGGCGGCCTCGCCGCGCTCGGCGGTCACCTCGCCGATGACCACCAGCTGGGCCACCTCGTCACCGCGCACGGCCGCTCCGTCGTATTGCTGCCGTATGTCGTCGCGAACGTGGTCGCCGAACGCGACGTGCGCGGGCTGATCGAGCACGAAGTGCGCTGGGCACGCACGATCCGCAGCGTCCGCCCCGCGAGCTATCTCGGCATCCTGCTGACGTATCCGGCGCCGCTCGCGCTCGCTCACCTCGCGCTCGCGCACGACAAACGTTGCGCCCGGCTGCTCTACGCCATGGCCCTGACCGTTCGCCTGTGCTTGCACGTCGCCGCGCACAAAGCCCTCGGCACCGAGCGGCGCCCACCACCGCGGCTCGCGTTGCTGCGCGACACGCTCGGGATCGCGGTATGGGCGATCGGGCTGTTCGGCCGCAGCGTTCGTTGGCGCGACGATCGGCTGCGCGTCACACCCGACGGCCGGCTCGACGCTGACGGCGCCGGGCCGCTCCGGTCGGGGCAGGAAGCCCACCAGGCCGAGTGAACGACGCCGGACCAGAAACCGGCGGGGACGGGACGATGGCAGGAACTTCGGCCGAAGGTTCCGCCGGCCGGGTCGTCTGGACGACCGGCATCCCCTGACGCGCGCGCAGCGCTACACGGCGAGTAGATCGATCAGCGGCGGCGCGACCGGCTCCGCGGCGTCTTCGTAACCGGCGGCGCGGCCGACGCACGTCCCGCGTACGCCCCACACCGATGCGGATTCAACTGCGACATCGACCCACGGACGCGACGGATCCGGCTCGGTCTCGACCATCGGAAAATTCACCGTGACGTTGTCGATCGTCTTGCCGCTGATCTTGGTGCGGTCTTTGCGCGAGACGCCGTGGATCAGCGCGCGCACCGTCGTTCCGATCTTGCGGTCGTGGTACGCGCGCACGGCCCGGTCCTGCACCGTCTTGAGCCGCACGAAGCGCTCTTGCGCGACGTCGTGCGGCACCGCGTTGGCGGCGTGCCACACGGCCGCCGGAGTGCCGCGGCGCGGCGAGTAGACGAACATGTACGCCTGCGCAAAGATCCCGGTCGCGCAGACGTCGACGGTCTGCTGGAAATCGGCTTCGGTCTCGCCGGGGAAGCCGGCGATGAGGTCGGTCGTCATCGCCCAGTCCGGGTTGTGCGTCTTGAACGTCGCGATCCGCTCGAGGAACTGCTCGATCGTGTACTTCCGGTTCATCTTGCGCAGTATCGGATTCGAGCCCGACTGCAGTGCCAAGTGGAACCGCGGGTTCATCTTCGGCAGCGTCGCGCAGACCCGCGCCAGCTTCTCGTTCACATCCTTCGGGTGCGAGCTGACGAAGCCGACGCGCTCGACCGATTCGATCGCACATACCTCTTGGATCAGGTCGGCGAAATCCGCGCCGGTCGCCGGCTCTTTATAGGCGTTCACGGTTTGGCCGACCAGCGTTATCTCGCGCGCGCCGCCCGCGGTCTTGAGGCGAATTTCGTCGAGGATCTCGCGCATCGGA
This sequence comes from uncultured candidate division WPS-2 bacterium, assembly GCA_937910425.1. Classification (GTDB taxonomy): domain Bacteria; phylum Vulcanimicrobiota; class Vulcanimicrobiia; order Vulcanimicrobiales; family Vulcanimicrobiaceae; genus Vulcanimicrobium. Next base: position 5,975 of record CALEOJ010000190.1, on the reverse strand, counting down.
CGATGGTCGAAGCGTCCGCGGACGTGGGGGACGATGCAAAACGTGCAATAGTACGAACAGCCGCGCTGGACGTTCACGTACGCGCGCAGGAAGTCGTAGGGACCGGCGATTCCGACGCCCTCACCGCCCATGACCGTTTCGATCTCGCGGTCGACGCTGAACTCGTCGTCGGGATAGTCGGCCCGCCACGCGGCGAGCGCGTCGCCGAGCGCGCCGAGCTCGCGCGTCCCGAACACGCCGTCGACGTGCGGCACGAGCTTGCGCATCCGGTCCTTGTCCTGCTCGGCCAGACACCCGGTCACGATCACCTTCACCGACGGGTCGGCGTCCTTGACGGCCTTCCAGTGCGCGATCCGCCCGTACGCTCGCCGCTCGGCGTTGTCGCGCACCGTGCAGGTGTTCAGCACGAGCACCGAAGCGTCTTCGGGGCGCTGGGCTAACGTGAAGCCCGCCGAAATCGCGCGCCGCTGGATATCCTGCGAATCGGCCTCGTTCATCTGGCAGCCGTGCGTCTCGATGTAAATCTGGGCCACGCGGACGGGTTCGCGACCTTGGCGTGCTTCGCTTCCCGGCTAGCGCGGACCCGAGGAGAGCATCGTGAGGAGTTCGAGCGGTAGGTAGAGGCGCGGGCCGATCATCGTCGGCGCCTCACCGTAGTCGGCCGATTTCCCGTCGACCCGATAGGCGGTCGCGCCGATCCGGCCGACGACCTCGTGTCCGGCGTAGCGGATGACGACCCGCTCGCCGACGATGTGGATCGCGCTGCGCGGAAGGTAGTCCTCGGCGGGCGCGACGACGCTCGGCCGCGGTGCCTCGACCTCCGGCTGGAGCACCACGTCGGTTCGCGTCTGCGGCCAGACCCGCACAGTACGGGTGACCCGGCCCCGCGGCGTGCGCACGCTCAGTTCGTGCGTCCCGGCCGATGCTTGGATCGTCCCGTCTTTGGACACCGCCGCCGCGACCCCGTCGATGAGGGTCGCGTCGGCCGGGATGCCGTGGATCGCGATCGAGCCGGGGAGCGGGCGGGCGCTCGTCTTCGCCGGATCGAGCTTCGTCGAGCTGAGCGTCGTCTGCGCGGCGACGACGCTGACCTCGATCTGCAGCGGATCCCAGCCCGTTTTGGTCAGGCCGACCGTATGGCGGCCGGTGGCCAGACCGCTCAAGACGAGCGGGCTCCGGCCAACGTAGGTGCCGTCGATCCACACGTCCGCACCGGTCGGGAGCGTGGTGACGTACAGCGAGCCGGTCGGCACCGCGGCGAGGAAGATCACGCACGCGGCGATCGCCGCGAGGCGCCGGAGCATATCGATGGGAACCTTGGGCGGTCATGTCCGAAGCCCTCGCACCATCCTTGCGCGTACGCCCAGCGACCGTCGCGGTCGTCGGCCGTCCGAACGTCGGGAAGAGCGCGCTGTTCAATCGTCTCGTCGGGCAGCGCCTCGCGATCGTCGAGGATACCCCCGGCGTCACCCGCGATCGCCTCTACGCGCTCGCCGAGTGGCGCAACCGCACGTTCGCGCTGGTCGACACCGGCGGGATCGAGACCGAGATCGAGCCCGACGACCTCATCGCCCAAGGGACGCGCGCGCAAGCCGAGTCGGCCGCACGTGACGCCGACCTCATCGTGTTCTTGGTCGATGCGCTCGACGGACTCACACCGGTCGACCAAGAGATCGCGGACATCCTGCGGCGCTATCGCCGGCCGGTGATCCTGGTCGCGAACAAGACCGAATCGCCGAGGGCGGCCGCATCGATCCACGCGGAGTTCGGCGGACTCGGATTCGGCGAACCGCACGGCGTCTCGGCGATGCACGGCGAGGGTACCGGCGATCTGCTCGACGCGATCGTCGAGATGCTGCCGCCCGACGATCCGACCGACCTCGGCGAGGCTGAGCTCTCGCTGGCGCTGATCGGGCGCCCCAACGTCGGGAAGTCGTCGCTGCTCAACGCGCTACTGAACGAGGAGCGCGCGATCGTGTCAGACGTCCCTGGGACCACGCGCGACGCGATCGACACGCTGTTCACGTGGAGCGGCCGAACGTTCCGGCTGATCGACACCGCCGGCGTGCGCAAGCAGCCCGGCCATCACGGTGCGATCGAGTACTACTCCTCGCTGCGCTCGCTCAAGGCGATCGCCCGCTGCGACATCGCGATCCTCTTGATCGACGCGCTCACCGGGCCGACGAATCAAGACCGCAGGCTGGCCGGGATCGCGCTCGAGGAGCGCAAAGCGCTGGTGATCGTCGGCAACAAGTACGACCTCGTGCGCGAGCTGGGCGAGTACTCGCAGCCCGAGCTCGCGAACGAGATCCACGCGCAACTGCCGTTCGCGTCGTTCGCGCCGGTGACGTTCCTTTCGGCGCTGACGAAGCGGCGGCTGCAGAGCCTCATGCCGCTGGTCGAGAAGGTCGCGGAGAACCTCGACCGCCGGATTCCGACCGCGAAGCTCAACACCGTCGTGCGCGACGCCGTACTCGCGCACCCGCCGCCGATTCACTCCGGCAAACCGCTCAAGATACTGTACGTCTCGCAGCCGCAGACGCACCCGCCGCTGTTCGTCTTCCACGTCAACGACCCTGAGCTCGTGCCCGCGTCGTACAAGCGCTTCATCGAGAACACGCTGCGCAGCGAGTTCGACTTCGAAGGCGTCCCGCTGACGTTCGAGTTTCGCTCGCGTCGCGACGAAGGCGAACATGGTGAACGGTTCGGAGAGCGGCACGGATGAGCGCGGCGCTGATCTCGACCGTCGCCTTCGTCGTGGCGTTCTTCGTCGGCGCGATCCCGTTCGGCGTGCTCGTCTCGCGCGCGTTCTACGGCACCGACATCCGCCGCTCGGGGAGCGGAAACATCGGCGCGGCGAACGCGCTGCGGACGCTGGGAAAACGCGGCGCCGCCTCGGTGCTCGCGCTCGACGCGCTCAAAGGGTTCGCGCCGGTTCTCGCGGCCGGCGCGCTCGGCGGGCTGGTGCCCGCGACGTTCGCCGCGCTCGGTGCGGTGATCGGGCATTGCTGGTCGCCCTTCCTCGGATTCAAGGGAGGCAAAGGGGTTGCGACGTTTCTCGGAGCGGTGATCGCGCTCTGGTGGCCGTCCGGGATCGCGTTCGCGATCGTCTGGGTGGCCGCCGTGCTTGCTTGCGGCTACGCCTCCGTCGGGTCGATGCTCGCCGCGCTCGCGATGGCGCCGGTCCTCTGGTTCGGCCTCGGGCCGATCGGCCTCGCGTACGGGCTGATCGCTTCGCTGGTGATCATCTTCCGCCACGGCGAGAACATCAGCCGCCTGCGGCACGGGACGGAAAACCGGTTCAGCTTGCTGAAAGCGCCCCGCCAGTCATGATCAGCTCCAATGATTTTCGCAACGGCGTCACCATCGTCATCGAGGGGCAGCTCTGGACCGTCATCGAGTTCCTCCACGTCAAGCCCGGTAAAGGGGCGGCGTTCGTACGGACGCGTCTGAAAAACGTGAAGACCGGATCGACCGTCGAGCGTACGTTCCGCGCGGGTGAGAAGCTCGAGCGGGCGACGGTGGACAACCGCGAGATGCAGATGCTCTACAACGACGCCGACGGCTACCACTTCATGGACAACGAGACGTACGAGAACTTCACGCTGCAGCGCGACGTGATCGGCGACCCGGCCGATTTCCTGAAGGACGGGATGAAGATCAGCGTCCAGTTCCACGACACGACCGCGATCGGCGCCGACCTGCCGGCCCACGTCGAGCTCAAAGTCGAAGAGACCGATCCGGGCTTCAAGGGCGACACGGCGACCGGCGCGACCAAGCCGGCGAAGCTCGAAACCGGCGCGACGGTGAACGTGCCGCTCTTCGTGAACCCCGGCGACGTGATCCGCATCGACACGCGCGACCGCCGCTACATCGGGCGCGTCCAGAACTAGCGAACCGGCGGAGCGCGTAGTCACGATGCGTATCCGCCGCCTCAAGATACTCGGCGTCGCGATGGCGCTCTCGGGCCTCGCGGCGCTGGTCGGCATCGTCCTCTACCTGCTGCCGCGCGCGGCCGCGCCCTCGATCAACCGCACGGCGGATTTCGTGTTCGTGAACGAAGCGTCGTTCTTCGTCCGGGAACACGACCTGCTGGAACGCGTGTTTCGCTTCCCGGATCGCGACGACGAGAACGAGCAGTTGCGGCTCATCGCGATCGACGAGGCGTCGATGAGCGATCCGCGCGACCTCGCGCATCCGGGGCTCGGGCAGTTTCCGTGGCCGCGGTCGCTGTACGGCAAGCTGCTGCAGCGCCTGCACCGCGCCGGCGCGAGCGTCGTCACGTTCGACGTCGAGTTCTTCGAACCGTCGCCCGATCCGGTGCAGGACGCTGCGTTCGCGGCGGGGATGCGCGCCCAGCGCACGATCCTCGGCGAGTCGCTGAACATCACGAAGGGCGGCGTGCTGCGCGCGCAGCAGCCTCCGCCGTCCCTCGCAGCGGCTGCGAACGCGCTGGGGTTCACCTCCGTCGATCTGGTGGGCGGCTGGTTCGTCGGCCAACCGCTGACGATCGAGGGCGGTGCCGCCTCCTACCCCTCGCTCCCGGCTGCGACGGCATCCGCCTTCCTCGGCGCTCCGGTCCGCACGCTCGATGCGCGGTCGGGACGAATCGGCGACACGGCGGTCCCGCTCGACGGCGACCGTTTGATGCTGATGGTCCCCTTCAAGGCCGTCGAGACGGTGGCGTCCGGCGCGCTGCAGCAGACGGCACCGTTCTTCCAATCGATCTCGTTCGTCGACGCGCTGAAACTCGACGACGCCTCGCTCGCAACGTTCGCCAAGGGCAAGATCGTGGTCGTCGGCTCGACGGCGACGGCGCTCGGGGACTTCGTCGCGACGCCGACCGGCCGCGCGCCGGGCGTGTTCGGCAACCTCCGCATGATCGACCAGCTGGTGCGCAAGCGCTTCATCGCCCGCGTTCCGCCCGCCCTCGACCTGACCCTGATCGTCCTGATCCCGCTGCTGATCGGGTTCGCGGTCACGCAGCTGCGCCCGGCGGCGGGCGTCGCGGTCGGACTCGCGGTCGTCGTCGCCTACTCCGTCGCCGCGGTGGCACTCTACGGCTACACCCTGCACTGGGTGAACCTCATCCACGTCGATGCCGCGACGGTCCTCGCCGCGCTGTTCGTCGCGCTATACCGGACCGCGACCGAAGGCGCGGACAAGCGCGCGATCCGCGAGATGTTCGGCAAACACGTCTCGCACGCGGTCGTCGACGAGATGCTGGCGCACGACGATCCGCTCAAGGCCCTCGACCTGTCCGGCAAACGCGCGAAAGTGACGGTCTTCTATTCCGACATCCGCGGCTTCACGTCGATGTCGGAGACGATGACGGCCGAGGAGATGTACGCCGCGCTCAACGAGTATTTCGAAGAGATGTGCCGGCTCGTCTTCGAGCACGGCGGCTACGTCGACAAGTTCATCGGCGACTGCGTGATGGCCGTCTTCTCCGCGCCGAACCCCCGCCCGAACGATGCCTATGAGGCGGTCCTCTCGGCCTGGCGGCAGCAGCAGCGGATCATCGCGATGATGACGGAGTGGGCCGCAAACGGCCGAAGGGTGTTCACGGTCGGGATGGGTCTCAACACCGGCGAGGTCGTGATGGGAAATCTCGGCGCGGCAGATCGCTTCAACTACACGGTGATCGGCGACCACGTCAACACCGCGGCGCGGCTCTACAATGTCGCGAAGGGTGGCCAGATCATCATCAGCGAGTCGACGTACGAGGAAGTGAAGGACCACTTCATCGTCAACGAGCTGACGCCGGTCTTCGTCAAGGGCAAGGTGCTCGCGCTGCGCAACTTCGAAGTCGTCGGGCTGCTGAAACCGGGCGAAACGAACCCGTCGACGCTGCTCGATCCGGCCAACCTGCCCACGCCGACCGTGGCGGACGCGCACTGATGCGCCGGCTCGTGTTCGCGCTCGGCGCGGCGGCAGTGCTCGCGGCGCCGCGCGCGTCGGCCGGCCAGGTGAAC
>CALEOJ010000189.1 GCA_937910425.1 uncultured candidate division WPS-2 bacterium | reverse complement strand
GGCAAGGACGGGCGACTGATCGAGGATGCCGACGGGGAGAGCCAGTAGCGATGGTAACCCAGCCGTTCGGCCTCGCGCGCGAGCGCAAGCGTCGCGAGGATCGCCTCACGCGGACTCGCTCCGGCAAGGACGGGCGACTGATCGAGGATGCCGACGGGGAGAGCCATACCGTCAGATCAGAAGGCGCGTCCGTCCCGCTCGGATGCAGTCAGGGTTTGATCGCGACCGCGAGAACCTCGGGCGACGCATGGGCCTCGAAGCGCTTGAAGTTCTCGGCGAAGAGGCCCGCGAGGTGCTTCGCCTGCGCGTCGTAGGCCGCTTTGTCGGCCCAGGCGTTGCGCGGATTCAAGACCTCCGCCGGCACGTCCGGCATCGCGGTCGGGATCGCGAGGCCGAAGTACGGTTCGCGCTCGAATGCGGCCGTCGCCAGGCGTCCTTCGATCGCGGCGTTGAGCATCGCGCGCGTGTACGCGATCTTCATGCGAGAGCCGACGCCGTAGCCGCCGCCGGTCCAGCCGGTGTTGACCAGCCAGCAGTTGACTTCGTGTTTCGCGATGCGCTCGCCGAGCAGCTTCGCGTAGACCGTCGGGTGGTGCACCATGAACGGCGCGCCGAAGCAGGTCGAGAAGGTCGCGACAGCCCCCTGCACGCCCCGCTCGGTGCCGGCGACCTTCGCCGTATAGCCGGAGAGGAAGTGGTACATCGCCTGCTCGGGTGAGAGCTTCGCGATCGGCGGCAGCACGCCGAACGCGTCCGCGGTCAGCATCACGATGTTGGTCGGGTGGCCGGCCATCCCGCTTTTCACGTAGTTGGGCAGGAAGCTGATCCGATACGCGGAGCGCGTGTTCTCGGTGAGCGACGCGTCGTCGACATCGAATTCGCGCGTCTGCGGATCCATGACGACGTTCTCGAGCACCGTACCGAAGCGGTGCGAGGCGGCCCAGATCTCCGGCTCCGCCTCCTGGCGCAGTTTGATCATCTTCGCGTAGCATCCGCCTTCGAAGTTGAAGACGCCGTCGGCCGACCAGCCATGCTCGTCATCGCCGATCAGCGGGCGGTGCGGGTCGGACGAGAGCGTCGTCTTGCCGGTCCCCGAGAGGCCGAAAAAGATCGCCGTGTCGCCGGCCTTCCCGACGTTCGCCGAGCAGTGCATCGAGAGCACCTTGCGCAGCGGCATCAGGTAGTTCATCACCGTGAAGACGGACTTCTTGGTCTCGCCGGCGTACCGCGTGCCGCCGATGAGGATGATGCGGCGCGCCAGGTTCACCAGGATGAACGTCGACGACGCCGTGCCGTCGCGGGCCGGATCGGCTTCGAACAGCGGAACGTTGACGACGGTGAACTGCGGCGCGAAGGTCGCGTCATGGTCTGCCGTGTCGATGAAGAGGTCGCGCGAAAACAGGCTGTGCCAGGCGAACTCGGTCACGATCCGCACCGGCAGCCGGTAGTGCGGATCGGCGCCCACGTAGCAGTCGAGCGCGAAGACGTCCTTGCCGGCCAGGTACTCGCCGACCCGCGCGAGCAGCGCGTCGAACGTCTTCGCGTCGGTCGCCTTGTTGACTGACCAGTCGATGTGCGTCTCGCTGCCGGGTTCACGAACGAAGAATTTGTCGTTCGGCGATCGGCCGGTGTGCTTGCCCGTCTCGACCGCCATCTGACCGGCTGCGCCGAGCCTGCCCTCGTCCCGGGCCAGCGCGTGCTCGTAGAGCTGCGGGACGCTTTGGTTCCGGTACACGGTCCCGACGCTGCCCAGGCCGAGGCTGGACAGGTGCGCGTCGAACGACTGCGAGGGATTCGGTACGGTGAGAATGGGCCTGCTCCTGGGGGGGACGGGCTGCGGTGCGCGATGGGGAAAGGGATATTGCGTTCGCTCGTTTGGGCCGACGTGCCTCGTACGGCACCAAACGCGAAGAGGGATGGTTCTAAGGAATTCGGTGCACGAGCTCTTCACCGTCCTCCCGCCCGGCGAAGCGTTCGCGACCTTTGGTCGCGCTTGTTCCCCGGTCGGCCGGTCGGAAATCGTCCCGCTCGAAGCGGCCCTCGGTCGCGTCCTGGCCGTCGACGTGCCGGCGCTCGAGACGCTGCCGGCGTTCGCACGCTCGACGATGGACGGCTACGCCGTGCGTGCCGCCGACACGAGCGGCGCCTCGGAACAGTCGCCGGCATACTTGCGGCTGGTCGACGACGTACCGACCGGGGTGGTCCCCCAGCGCGCCGTCGGGCCGCGCGAGGCGGTGCGGATCCACACCGGGGCGATGATGCCGCCGGGTGCCGACGCCGTCGTGATGGTCGAGGACACCAACCAAACCGGCGATGAGATCGAGGTGCTCGCAGCGGTGGCGCCCGGCGAGGACGTGCTGACGATCGGCGAGGACGTCGTCGCCGGCAGCCTCGCCGTCCCCGCCGGACGGCGCCTGCGCGCCGCGGACCTCGGCGGGCTCGCCGCGCTCAGCGTCCCGCGGGTGACCAGATCGGAAGAGCACACGTCTGAACTCCA
>CALEOJ010000188.1 GCA_937910425.1 uncultured candidate division WPS-2 bacterium | reverse complement strand
GATCTGCAGCAGGATGCGCTCGCCGTCAAAGCCGGCGACGCGCGCCTGCAGCACGTCACCGGGGCGAACGGTCGGGGGGAGCGATGCGGCGACGCGGCGGCCGGCGATCTCCAGCAGGTCGGTGAGCCCGTTCGACGGCAGCACCCGCGCGGTGACGACGGCGTCCTCGACGAGGAGGCCGCGCAGCGCTTGCGCGTCCGCCGCGAGCTGCGCCAGCTCGGCGTCGATCAGCGCGGTCAGGTCCGCTTGTGTCGTGGCGGCGACCGCGAGCGGATCGACGGCCATCTCAGGCCGTGAAGTCGATCAGATGCGGTGGCTCGTCCAGTCCGGCCGTCTCGTCGACCACGTGCTGGAACGCAGCACGGGCCTCACGGTCTTGCGGTTCGTACGTGTCGCCGCGGGCGTCGCGCTCCGCATTGGGATCGACGCGGGTGCCCAGCGCCTCGCCGGTCTCGTTCACGCGCTCTTCGCGCTCTTGGACCTGGGCGGCGAAGCTGGCCTGCGCGGCCTGCTGCGCGGCACGCGGCGCGTCTTCGGCGCGCTGGGTCAGCGGCGCGGTCTGCGAAGCCTGCCAGATCGACCCTTGGATGTCGGTGGGGCGAATCGCCACGGGGCCCTCTCTTGACTAGCCTGCGGCCCCGACGTCTCCGGCAGCAGGTGTTTGGGCAGGGTTCCTGCGGGTGTACTTTTGCTTCACCGTCGGATCGCCCTCACGATATCCGAGATCGGCTTTCAACGAGCGCAGTTTAGTTCGGAGATGGATGACGGCTTGCGCGTGGATCTGCGAGACCCGCGATTCCGAGACGTTGAGCGCTCCCTTGATCTCCTTGAGCGTGAGACCCTCGAAGTAGTAGAGCGAGATGACCGTCCGCTCTTGCGGCGGCAAGTCGTCGACCGCGCGGATCAACGCCGCCTTGATCTCCCGCGCCTCGACGGCGCTGGTGACCTCCGTGCCATCGTCGCGCAGCGTGTCGAGCAGCGGGATCTCGTAGCCGCGTTCGTTGGGCAGAAACTCCTCGAGCGAGAGGACCGACGTGCCGCGGATCTTTTGCATCAGCACGTCGAGCTCTTTGAGCGTGAGCCCCATCTTGTCGGCGACTTCCTCTTCGGTAGCTGCGCGTCCGAGCTCGATCTCGAGCTGCTGGTAGACGCGCTCCAGCTCACGGGCACGCTGACGGACGGCTCGCGGAACCCAGTCGAGCGCTCGCAGCGCGTCGAGGATCGCTCCGTTGATGCGAGTGATCGCGTACGTCTCGAACTTGACGCCACGCGCGTCGTCGTATTTTTCAATCGCGTCGATCAGCCCGAGGATCCCGTCGTTGATCAGGTCGTTGATCTCAACGTTCGGGGGCAGGTTAATCGAAATTCGCCCGGCCACATACTTCACCAGGTGAAGGTACTTGTGGACGATCTCCTCACGGCTGAGCTCTACTCCGCCGATAATATACCGGGGAGTATCGCGGAGTGCTTTCACGGCATGCTCCCATGACGGGACACCCGCCCCGGTTTTCCGTCTGTTTCACGCTCGGCAGGCAGTCCTCCCCTCGGCAGACCGCTGAATTGTGCCGGCACTCGTTCAGAACGAGCCCTACGGGGCACCGGTGAGCTCGCAGAGGGTCCGGCTCACGGCCTGCAACGGGACGACGCGATCGACCAATCCGGCCATTGCGGCGGCGCGCGGCATCCCGTAGACCACGCTCGTGGCCTCATCTTGACCGAGGACGTAACCGCCGCGTTCCTTGATCACTCGGAGTCCTTGCACTCCATCATGCCCCATCCCGGTGAGGATCACGCCGAGCGAACCCGCGCCGTAGGTCTCGCCGACCGACGCCGCCATCGCGTCGACGCTCGGTACGTGGAGCGATCGCTGCTCGTCGTCGCCGAGCGCGATGCGGACGGTTCCGAGCGAGCGGTGCAGCCGCAGTTGGCGACCGGCCGGTGCGATGATCGCCGTCCCCGCCTCGAGCGGCATGCCGTCGACGCCTTCGACGACGTCGATGCTGCTCAACGCGTCGAGGCGCTCGGCGAGCGGGCGCGTGAAGCCGGGCGGCATGTGCTGCACGACGACGATCGGGATCGGGAAGCCCGCCGGCAGGTGCGGGAGGATCTGGGAAAGCGCCACCGGTCCCCCGGTCGACGTGCCGATCGCAACGCACGCGAAAACGCGTGCGCCCGCCGCAACCGGCCGGCGCACGCGCACCACGGGCGGCGCGAGCCCGGGCGTTCGCCTGGCGAGCGGCGCCTCGGTCAGCGAGCTGCGCTGGATGGTCGTGGTCTCGCGCACCGCCCGCAGGTAGGCGCGGCGAGAGCCGAAGTGCTTGACCTTCTCGACCAGCTCGCGCTGCACGTTCACGATGTCGATCAGCGCCGAGTCCGGTTTCGGGATGAAGTCCACCGCACCGACTTCGAGCGCGCGCAGGGTCGTCTCGGCACCGTCGCGGGTGAGCGCGCTCACCATGATGATCGGCGGACCGTGCCGTTCCACGATCGTGCGCGCCGCTTCGAGCCCGCCGATCCCCGGCATCTCGACGTCCATCGTGACGACGTCGGGCCGGAGGCGCTCGACCATTTCGATCCCTTCCTCGCCGGACGCGGCCGTACCGACGACGCGGATCTCGGGCTCCTTCTCCAGCATCTTCTGGATCGCGCGGCGCATGAACGCGGAATCGTCGGTGACGACGACGGTGATCACCCGCGGAGTCATGCCGGCACCGGCGCCTTGAGCCGGTAGACGATCGCGTCGGCGCCGACGATCGGCTCGTAGAGATCGGTCAGGTGGAACAGCGACTCGGCGTGACCCAAGAAGAGATAGCCTCCCGGACGGAGGGCTTTCGCGAAGGACTCGACGACTCGCTTCTGCGTCGCCTTGTCGAAATAGATCAGCACGTTGCGGCAGAAGATCGCGTCGAACGGCCCCTCCGCCGCGACCTGCAGCGCGTCGAGCAGGTTGAGCCGGCCGAACGAGACGAGGCGCTTCACGCGCTGGTCGATCGAGAAGCCCTCGCCCTCCGGACGGAACCAGCGCTGGATCATCGCGGGCTCGGTCGCGCGGAACGAGAGCGCGCGGTAGAAGCCCTTGTCGGCGAGATCGAGGACGCGCGGCGAGATGTCGGTCGCGCGGATCGAGAGGAGCGGGTCGGCGATCTTCTGCGTCTCGAGCAGCGTCATGGCGAGCGAGTACGGTTCCTCGCCCGACGAGCAGGCCGCCGACCAGAGCCGGACGCGCGAGGAACGCTTCAGGAACTCGTCGAGGATGTGCGCCGCGAGCGCTTTGAGCTGCGCGCGCTCGCGGAAGAAATACGTCTCGTTGTTCGAGAGCACCGAGGCCAAGTCGGTCCACTCCTCTTCGCGCCGCGCGTCGTAGGTCAGGAAGCGGACGTATGCGCCGTACGTCTCGATGCCGTTCTTCGCCAGGCGCGTCGAGAGCCGGCTGAGCAGCAGGAAGCGCTTCTGGTCGTCGTACCAGATGCCGAAACGGTCGCGGATCAAGTCGCGCAGCGAGACGAACTCGGCGTCGGAGATGTCGAGCAAAACTAGCTATACCGTATACGCGGGTTCGCGACGGCGTACAGCAGGTCGACGGCCGCGTTGACCACCACGAAGACCGTCGCGAAGAGCAGGATGCAGCCGTTGATCAGCGGCATGTCGCGGTTCGAGATCGCCTGGAACGCGAGCCGTCCGACGCCGGGCCATGCGAAGACGGATTCCGTCAGGACGGCGCCGCCGAGCAGCAGCCCGGTCTGCAGGCCGAGCACGGTGATGATCGGGATCAGCGCGTTGCGCAGGGCGTGCTTGATCACGACGGCGCGCTGGCCGAGCCCTTTCGCGCGGGCGGTGCGGATGTAGTCCGACGAGAGCACGTCGAGCATCCCGCTGCGGGTGATCTTCGCGACGATCGCGAGCGGGATCGTGCCCAGCGTCACCGCCGGCAACACGAGATGCCACAGCGCGTCGAGCGCCGCGCGGCCGTTCCCGGCGAGCAGCGCGTCGACCACGACCAGATGCGTGCGCGCAGGGACGAAGTACTGCACCGCGATGCGCCCGGAGATCGGAAACAGGTTCAATCCGTGCTGCGAGGGCAGCACCGCGAGCAAGTAGACCAAGATCCAGCCGAGCCAGAAGACCGGGATCGAGACGCCCAGCAGCGCGGCGGACATCGTCAGGGCGTCGATCGCGCTGCGATGGCGTACCGCCGCGATCACGCCGGCCGGGATGCCGGCCAGCACCGCGAACAGCATCGCGCTCAGCGCCAATTCCAGCGTCGCCGGAAAGTATTGGCCGAGCTTTTGCGCGACCGGCTGCGCGTCGAACAGTGACTGGCCGAGATCGCCGCGCGCGACGGCGCCCAGGTACAGCGCGAGCTGCACGAACCACGGGCGGTCGAGTCCCAGGCTGGAGCGCAAGTGCGCGATCTCGACCGGGGTCGCGTGCTCGCCGAGCCGCAGCGCGATCGGATCGCCCGGTATCGCGTGCATGAACAGAAAGCTGACGACCGTGATCGCGACCAGCACGAGCACCAGCCGCACGAGACGATCGACGAGGAAGCGCAGCACCGGCGCTCAGACGCGCAGGGCGGAGAGCGAGAACTTCGCCGCCTGGGCGTAGAGGTACAGCCGTTCCCACCCGCTGCATTCGCTGCGCTCGCGCTGCAGCAGCGCGTTGAAGCGCGGCGACGCTTCGAGCTGGCGGAACAGCAGGTCGAAGCGGGCCGGCTTCGTCTCGAGAAACGCCATCAGCCGCGCGCGGCGACGGAGCCGGCCGTAGAACCTGCGCTGCACGGAACGTTCGTACGAGCGCACAGCATCGCAGGCCGGGTCCGCGCGCAGCGCGCCGGCCGCCTCCGCGGCGAGCCGCCCGGTGATCGCCGCTTCGTGAATCCCCTCCCCGGTCGTCGCGTCGACGAGCCCGGCGGCCGTTCCGCCCACCATCACTCCATCGGCGCCGATCGTCGCGCGCGGGAGCCCGCCGTACAGCAGATTGCCTTCGTCGCGCACCGTGTACGGGATGCCGGCGAAGAGCCGCCGCTCGACGGTCGCGAGAAACGCGTCCAGCTCGGCGCGCAGCGCCGAGCCCGGAACTTTCGCCTGGATCCCGAGGCCGATCGAGAGATGATCGCGTTTCGGGAACATCCAGGCGATCACGCTGCGTCCCGAGAGCGCGCTGACGTAATAGTGCATCTCGAGGGTCGCGTACGTCTCCGCCGTCGCGGGCCGCTCGGGATAGACGCGGTACTGGAAGCAGGTGATCAGTCCGGCGTCCCAGCCCGCATGGCGGAAGCGCGGGTCGACGCCGTCGAGCCGCGCGCTCGAGCCCTGCGCGAGGAACACCGAGCGCGCGCGAATCGTCTTGCGCTCGCCGGCCCT
>CALEOJ010000187.1 GCA_937910425.1 uncultured candidate division WPS-2 bacterium | reverse complement strand
TCGCGAGGGCGAGCAGATCGGCGACGGCGCGGCCGCGCACGTTCGGTTCGCGCGCGATCGCCGCGTAGTCGGCGGCGATCGTGTCGTCGGCGATCTCGATCGCGCCGACTGCACTGCCGAATCGGTCGGCGATCAGGTCGCGGTCGACGCGCGTCCCGGGCGCGGTCGTGCCGACCAGGCGCACGCGCAGAAAGTCGTCGCGGCCGTAGGGCGCGAGCGCCGCTTCGAGCGCGCCGAGGACGAAGTGCTCGCTCGCCGCGTCGGCGAGCGGAACGTCGAGATCGATGAGCCGCGTGCGTGCGAGCTCGACCGCTTCGAACGCGACCTGCCCGTTCTCGACGGTGACGACGAGCGCTCCGTGCGCGCCGCGTTCGCCGAACTTGATCGGCTCAGGCGACCCGGGATAGGCCAGCCGTGGTACGCCGGCCTCGTCGCGCACGACCGTGCCGCCGTGATAGTGCCCGGTCAGCGTGCAGGTCGCGCCGGACGCGACGATCTCGGCGACGGTGAAGGGGGCGGTGGCGCGCTTCCCCGGCGGACAGCGGTCTTCGTCGCTGCCGTGGACTAGCGCGAGCCGCACCCCGGGCCGGTCGAAGCGTGCGTTCGCGAAGGGCCGTCCCGGCTCGGCCGGCGCGTGCCCGAACCCGTAGATCGTCACGCCGTCCGCGAGCGGATACGAGGTCCACGCCGGCTCGGCGAAGACGCGCAGGTTCGGCGGGCGATCGTCGCGTGCGTACAGGGCGCGCGCCGAGTACGGGTCGTGATTCCCGGGCGCGACGAACACCGGCCCGCCGAAACGCGCGAGCTGTGCGAAGACGAAGCGCGCGGTTTGCGGGCCGGCGCGCTCGGCTTCGTACAGGTCGCCGCCGATCGTCAAGGCGTCGGCGTGCCGTTCGAGCGCGAGGTCGACGATGCGCGCGAATCCGTCGGCCAGCGCGGCACGCCGGCGCGCTCCGCCGCGCACCTCGGTGAACGCGGTCTCGAGGTGGACGTCGGCCGCATGCACGATCGTCGTCTTTGCGCCCATCGTACGCCTGTTCGCCGCCGGCAGGGGAAAAGCCGGGCTCCGGGTATGAGGCCGGGACCAAGCATCGTAGCCGGAGGATCGCGTATGCGACATTCCTTCCTTGCCCTTGCGGCCGCCGCGGTCGCCTGCAGCGTCGTCGCCGCGGCCACGCCCGTCGCGACGCATGCCGACAACGGGCCGACGGAGGTGGTCGTCGGCGCCGTCCTGCCCTTGACCGGCGAGGAGAGCACGGTCGGGACCTATTACAAGGCGGCATACGAGCTGGCGACCAAGGAGATCAACGACCACGGCGGCGTCGAGCTCCGCACGTACGGCCGGAAGATCCCGGTCAAGCTGATCATCTACGATGATAAGACCGACGCCGCGACCTCGCGCAACTTGTACGAGCGCCTCGCGGTGCAGGATCACGTCGATGCGATGCTGGGCGGTTATTCGACCGATCTCGTCCAAGCGCAGACCGTCGTCCCGAACCAGCACCAGATCCCGTACGTCGGCGGCGGCGGGGCGGCGTCGGCGATTTACAAGCGCGGCTTCAAAACGATCTTCAGCCTGCTCGCGTCGATCGAAAACCTCGCGTACACCGAGTGCGACTTCATCGAGGAGATGCAGGCGCAGAAGAAACTGCCGAAGCCGCTGCGAATGGCCGTCGTGTTCGAGAACACGCCGCACGGGCAAGATTTCGCCAAGGGTCTCGCGCAGCGCGCGAAGGCGAAGCCGCAGAGTTTCCAGATCGTGATGAACGAGGCGTTCGACCTGCACGGCAAAGACTTCACGCCGCTGCTCCAAAAGGTGAAGGCGACGAACGCGAACGCGTTCATGGCGGACGCGCACCTCGATGACTACATCACGATGCAGCGCCAATACACCCAAGCCGGGATGCACCACGCCTACATCACGTACGGCGCGCGCGGGCCCGACAAGAAGGGTCGCGACGCGCTCGGGAAGAGCGCCGATTACATCGTCGCCGCGTCGTGGTGGAATCAGGCGATCCCGAACGCCGCGGTCAAGGCGTTCGACGACAAGTGGGCCAAGGCGTATCCCAAGCTCAACACCGAGTGGTACTCGGCGCTCCCGTACGAGACGGCGCGCACGCTGTACATCGCGCTGACCGAGACCGGCTCGGTCGACAAGGCGAAACTGGTCGAGACGCTGCGTCACATCGACATTCGCGACACGGTGCTGCCCGGCGGGCACATCAAGTTCCCGGCGGACGGGCAGATCGAAGCGCCCTTCGTCGTGACCGAGAACCTGCCCGACGGCAAGACCGTGATCGTCTACCCGCACGCCGAGAAGACCGGCGAGGCGGTCCTGCCTGTGCCGGGATCCTAGGCGGCGCACTCCTGGACACCCTCTCGACCCTGATCTCCGCACTGCTGGTCGCGGGGCTGTACGCCGCTATGTCGTACGGTCTCGCGCTCATCTACGGCGTGCTGAAGATCATCAACCTCGCCAACGCCGGGTTCCTGATGCTGGGCGCGTACGTGACGTGGTGGCTCTTTACCGCCTACCACGTCGACCCGCTGCTCGCGCCGCTGGTGATCATCCCCGTCTTTTTCCTGATCGGGGTCGGGCTGGAGCGCACGCTCGTGCGGCGCGTTCTCGGCTCCGAGCCGATCATCTCGCTGCTGCTGCTGTTCGGCGTCTGGCTCGTGCTGCAGAACCTGGCCTACGTCATCTGGACCGGCGACACGCGCTCGATCGAGAACTCGTTCATCGAGTCGACCGTCAAGCTCGGCGGGCTGCAGCTCTCGATCCCGCGGCTGTACGTGTTCGCGATGGGCGTCCTCAGCCTGATCGCGCTGCAGCTGTTTCTCACCCGCACGTACCTCGGCCGGGCGATCCGCGCGACCGCGCAGGACCGCGACGCGGCGCGGCTGGTCGGCGTCGACGTCGATCGCGTGATGGGGATCGCGTTCGGGATCGGGATCGCGCTGGCAGGCTTCGGCGGCTCGCTGCTCTCGCTGCTGTTCTCGTTCACGCCTGATTTCGGGCGCGTGCTCTCGCTCAAGTCGTTCTGCATCGTCGTGCTGGGCGGACTCGATTCGATCGTCGGCGTCGCGTTCGGGTCGGTCGCGCTGGCGATCGCCGAGGCGTTCGGCGTGCGGTACATGCCCGCTTCGATGCAGGATCTGATCTCGTTCGTCGTGCTGGTCGTCGTCCTGGTCGCGCTTCCGAAGGGGATTGTCGGGACGCTGCGGTCGCTGCGCCGTGGCTAGGAACGGGGCCTTCGCCGCGATCGCGATCGCGGCATTGGTCGCGGTCCCGTTCGTCGCGCCGCACGCCGAGTACGCGCTGGACGTGCTGTTCCTGATCTTCCTGTACGGCGCGATGGCGACGGCGTGGAATCTGGTCGGGGGCTTCGCGGGCCAGGTTTCGTTCGGGCACGCGGCGTTCTTGGGGATCGGCGCGTACGCGACGGCGATCATGACGCAGAACGGCATCTCGCTCTGGATATCGGTTCCGGTCTCGGCGCTGCTGGCCGGCGCGTACTCGCTGGTGATCGGGATCCCCGCGTTCCGGTTGCGCGGCCCGTACTTCTCGATCGCGACGATCGGAATCGGCGAAGCGACGCGTCTGATCGCGCGCAACTGGTCCTCGCTGACCGGCGGGGTCTCGGGGCTGACGCTGTCGAGCGCGCCGCCGCTGCTGTTGCAGTACTTCGCGGCGCTCGCGCTGCTGGTCGCCGCCGTCGGCCTCGCGGCATGGATCCGCGCCTCGCGGTTCGGCTACGCCCTGGCCGCGGTGCGCCAGGACACGGACGCCGCCGAGACGCTCGGCGTGGCGACGACCGTCGCGAAGACCCAGGCACTCTTCCTCTCGGCGTGCATCCTCGGCGTCGCGGGGAGCGTCTACGCGCTGCATTACCTGTTCGTCAGCCCGGATTCCGTGTTCGGCTTCTCGACCTCGATCGCGCTGGTGATCATGCCGATCATCGGCGGGCTCGGAACGGTGACCGGCCCGCTGATCGGTGCCGTCATCTACACGTTCATCCGCGAACAGCTGGCGGCGACGCTCGCCAACGTCGACCTGCTCGCGTTCGGGGTGCTGCTGATCGCGATCGTCGTTTTCGAGCCGCGCGGCATCCTCGGGATCGCCGACCGGATCCGCAGGATGCGCAAGCCGCCGGCCGTGACGGTGCCCGATGGCTGACCCGATCCTCGAAGGCCGCGGCCTGACCAAACGGTTCGGGGGTTTGATCGCCGTCGACGGCGTCGACATCGCGATCGAGCGCGGCGAGATCTGCGGCTTGATTGGGCCGAACGGCGCGGGAAAGTCGACGTTGTTTGGGCTCATCTCCGGCGTCATGCGACCGACGGCGGGCACCGTCACGTTCAACGGCCGGTCGATCACCGGCCGCTCGGCGCACGACATCTGCGTCGCCGGCGTCGCCGTCACGCACCAGATCGTGCGGCCGTTCCGCGACATGAGCGTGGTTGACAACGTGATGGTCGGCGCGTTCTTCGGACACCGACCACGCCCGCGCGGCCGCGGCGGCGCACGCGCCGCCGCGATGGAAGAGCTCGAGGTGTGCGGCCTCGCCGATCGGGCCGAGTCGCCGGCGCGATCGCTCACCCTGGGCGGACACAAACGGCTCGAGATCGCGCGTGCGCTCGCAACGCGCCCCGAGGTGCTGCTGCTCGACGAGGTGCTCGCCGGTCTGAACCCGACCGAGACGGATCGCACCCTCGATCTCGTGCGAACGGTACGCGAACGCGGGACGACGATCGTGATGGTCGAGCACAACCTGCGCGCGGTGCGCGGTGTGTGCTCGCGTATCGTCGTGCTGGTCGAGGGACGCAAGATCGTCGAGGGTGATCCCGACACCGTGCTGACCGACGAGCGTGTCGTCAGCGCGTATCTCGGAACGGCGGCGCATGCTTGAGGTGAACGCACTCGCCGTCGCATACGGTGACGTGCAGGTGCTCTGGGACGTCACGCTGCGCGTCGAGCGCGGTGAGATCGTCACGCTGCTCGGCGCGAACGGTGCGGGGAAGACGACATTGCTGCGCGCCGTCTCGCGCACCGTTCCCGTGCGCGGGGGAACGATCGTGCTGGGCGGAGAGCGCATCGAGCGGGCGCCGTCGGCGCGCGTCGTCGAGCTCGGAATCGCGCACGTCCCCGAAGGCCGCCGGCTGTGGCCCGACATGAGCGTCGAGGACAACTTGCTGCTCGGATCGTATCCGCGCCGCGCGCGGTCTGATGTCCGCGGCTCGCTCGACTACGTCTTCGGGCTCTTTCCTCGGGTTGCCGAACGCCGCGCTCAGATCGCGGGAACGCTCTCCGGTGGCGAGCAGCAGATGGTCGCGATCGCGCGCGGCCTGATGAGCAAACCGTCCCTGCTCATGCTCGACGAGCCGTCGCTCGGGCTCGCGCCGATCATCGTCGCGGAGCTGTTCGAGACGATCCGGCGCATCAACGACGCGGGGACGACCGTGCTGCTCGTCGAGCAGAACGTTCGGCAAGCGCTGGAGATTGCGACCCGCGGTTACGTCGTCGAGACCGGACGCGTCGTCAGCAGCGGAACCCGTGCCGAGCTGCTCGCGAGCGACGAGATCAAGAAAGCCTACCTCGGGCTCTGAGCGGCGAGCAGCTCGCGCAAGCGCGGCTTCTCGACCTTGCCCATCGCGTTGCGCGGCAGCGCGTCGATGGGATACAGGTGCTTGGGCACCTTGAAGCTCGCGAGCCGCTCGCGCAGCGTCGCGAGCGCGCGCTCCGCGTCGAACTGCTCGTCCGTCTCGACGAACGCGACCGGGATCTCGCCGCGCGCAGGGTCGGGCTGCCCGATGACGGCCGCGGCGCGGATCCCGGGGATGCGGAGCAGCTCGTCCTCGACCTCGATCGGGTAGACGTTGAAGCCGCCGCTAATCACCAGTTCCTTCAAACGCCCGTTGATCGTGTAGCCGCGTTCGGGATCGAACGTCGCCAGGTCGCCGCTCTTGTACCAGCGCCGGCCCTGCGCGTCGGACGCGAACGCCGCGCCGGTCGCCGCTTCGTTGCGCCAGTATTCCTTGAACACGTTCGGACCGTGGACCAGGATCTCGCCGGCCGCGCCGGGAGCGACGTCGACGGCGGTCGCGGGATCGCCGAGCCGCACCTCGACGCCGGGCAGCGGGAAACCGACCGTGCCGGCGTAGCGCGGTCCGTCGTAGCGGTTGCCGAGCGCGAATCCGAACTCGGTCGAGCCGTAGCGCTCGAGGATCGAGACGCCGAAGCGGCGCGCGAACTCTTCGTGGACGCTCGCGGGCAGCGCGGCCGAACCCGAGACGAACAGCCGCATGCGCTCGAACCGCACCTCCGGCGCCGCCTGCTCGAGGATACGCACGTACATCGTCGGGACACCGAAAAACATCGTCGCCTCGCCGGCGGCGAGCGACGCGACGACCGCCTGCGCCTCGAAGCGCTCGCGCAGCAAGACGCGCGCGCCGGCGACCAGCGTTCCGTTCAGACCCGCGCCGAGACCGTGGACGTGGAACAGCGGCAGCGTCAGCAGCAGCGTGTCGGACGCTGTCCAGCGCCACGCCTCGACCAGCGCGTCGGCGATCGCGCCGAGGTTACCGTGGGTCAGCAGCGCGCCCTTCGAACGGCCGGTGGTGCCGCTGGTGTAGATCAGGATCGCTCCGTCGTCCGGCTGCGGCGCGGGCGCGACGGCGAGCGGTGCGATCGCGTCGTCGTGCGCCCAGCGCTCGACCTCGGCTAGCTGCACGATCGCGACACCGTCCTGCGCGGAGACGAACTGCGCGCTCGCCTCGGAGACGGCGACGACGGCCGGCGTCGCGTCGGTGAGGATGTGCTGCAGGTCCGAGCTCCGGTACAGCACGTTCACCGTGACGACGACCGCGCCGGCGCGCAAGCCGCCGAGGTACGCGTACACG
>CALEOJ010000186.1 GCA_937910425.1 uncultured candidate division WPS-2 bacterium | reverse complement strand
CTGGTCGTCCACGCCGACGTGGCCCGCGAAGCCGACGTGGTCGATGCGTTCGCAGCGGTCGACCAAGAGTTCGGCCGGCTCGACGCGGTCGCGATCAACGCCGGCATCACGGGCAGTTTCACCCGGGTCGAAGATATCGATGCGGCGATGCTCGAGCGCGTGCTCGCGGTCAACGTCGTCGGCGCGTTCGTGTGCGCGCGCGAGGCGGTGCGCCGCATGTCGACCGCGCGCGGCGGGGCGGGCGGCGCGATCGTCGTCGTCTCCTCGGTCGCGGCGCGGATCGGGTCACCGAACGAGTACGTACACTACGCCGCCTCGAAGGCGGCGGTCGATACGATGGTGCTCGGCCTGGCGAAAGAGGTCGCCCGTGAGGGGATCCGGATCAACGCCGTCGCGCCGGGCTTGATCGACACCGAGATCCACGCGCGCGGCGGACGCCCGGAACGCGTCGCGCAGATCACGCCGATGGTGCCGATGGGACGGATCGGGACCCCGGACGAGGTCACCGAAGCGGTGATGTGGCTGCTCTCGCCGGCAGCATCGTACGTCACCGGCGCCGTGCTCGACGTCTCGGGAGGCCGCTGAGGACGTTGACGCGTCGACGGCCGTTGACACCCGCGCCGGTCATCCGTCGACAGGCGGACTCTTTACGCCATCGTGAGTTAGAAGCTTTGCCAGGAGTGCTATATTACTTCCACGGATCGCGCCCGCCGTAATCGATGTATCGGGTGAGGGCGCGCCTCGGTACGTCCGTTCGATCGTTGTAGATCGGGCGGCGAGTTCGCTGGAGCGAGCTCTCGGTGACTATACGCGTCGCCGCCGTTTCCGCCAGGAGTTTCACGGATGAAGCGCAGTCTCTCCCTTGCGATCGTTACGATGATCGCGTTGTCCGCGTGCACCGCCAACGGCACCTCGCAGACGGTGCCAGCCTCGTCGATCAAGACGCAGACGCACGTCCGCCACCTCAAGAGCACGACTGCGAAGGGCGCCCGCCGCCCGACCGACGTGCTCGGCGGCGCGCCGCGGTTCAGCATCGACCTGGCGCTGTTTGACGCACCGCTCGTCGGCGCATCCGCCGCGAACGCGCAGTTCAACGCCGGCATCCTCGGCGTCGACGCGATCGACCAGAACGGTGACTCCTGGCAACTCGTCGGTTCCAGCACGCCGCAAGTGACCAACCTGCTCGCGCTGCAGACCACCTCGCTCGATCTCGGAGCCGGCGATCTCCCTCCGGGCACGTATCCGGCGATTCAGCTGCTGCTCGATCCCGCGACGACGAACGTCATCTACGGGGGCCAAGCGTACCCGGTGCATTTCGTCGATCCGAACCATCCATGGTGGGATCCGACCCAGACGGTGGCAGCGGTCTCGGTCCCGCTCAGCATCACCGGAAAAGACGGCGACACGCTGACCGCCACGCTGGACTTCAACGTCTTCCAGTCGGCGAACCTCACCGACGGCGTCGTCTACCTCACGCCGACCGTCGCGGCCGGCATGGGCCAGCCGACGATCGCGGGTCTGGTGGTGAACGCCGCCGGTGCAGCCGTTTCGAACGCGACGATCGTCGCGACCGACGCGGCGGGGAACGTCGCGAACACGACCGTGACCGCCGCCGACGGCTCGTTCCACCTGCGCGCGATCAATCCGGGCGGCTACACCATCTCGGTCGCCAATACATCCACGACAAACGCCGGCGTGACGGTCTCCGCAGCCGGCGCGGATGCGGGAGCCGCCCCCTCACGATACGTGGTGGTCGGCCCCAGCGGTGAGGTCAATCTCGGCACTTTGATCGACTGACGCGGGAGCTCAGCATGTCGAATCAGACGGGCGGCGCGTCCGTCGCTGACTCGCTGCGCGACGCTCGTGTTGCGGTGAAGTCAGCCTTCTATGACGCCGCCCTGGAGCTCCTCGAAGGTTGCGAGGACTGGCCCCGAGATCATGTCGAGGATGCGCTGGCCCTCAAAGCCGATGTCATCGGCCGGCGTGACCCCGTCGGCGCGCTCGCGTACCTCTCTTCGGTCAACGACGTAGCGACGTCGGCGAAGGGACGGTTCGATCTGGCGATTGCGTTCGGCAAAGCGTACGCCGCCGTTCGAAACTTCACCCAGGCCGAGTCCCACTACGCCGATGCGCGCATCTTGATGCACGCGGCTCCGCACGGGGCTCACACGATGGCGTATCACGACCTTCGGATGCGATGGTTTCGCCGCGAGTGCGATCCCAGCGCGCCGGAAGTCGAGCTTGCCGTTGCGCATCCCGATCCTAGCATTGCGTCGGCGGCCTATGCGTACCGGGCATGGCTGCACGCGGGCAATGAAGATTACCGCTCGCATATCGCGGATCTTCAGCGGGCGGTCGAATTCGCGACGATTCCGACCGCCGAACCGGTCGACGTCGCCACCCTGGCTGCGTCGACGCATGCGTTGACCCAGGTTGCGTTCGAGACGGCCGACAGCGAAGGGATCGCGGCCGCGCGGCGCGCCTTCGCCGCGCTGGCGTGGACGCCGGACGTGAACGTTGCGCACTTCCTGACCGTCCGCGCGCTGGGCTGGGACGCCTTCATGCGGGGGCGGCCGGCCGAGGCGCAGTGGACGTTCCGGGACGCTCGCACGCTCGCCCGGAACGCGCCGTCCCGCGTCATGGCGCACGCCGATCGAGCGTACGTCGCACGGATGTCGCGCAATGACTTCTGGGCGGCGGAAGAGCTCGCGCAAGCGGATGCCCTGGCATACGAGATTCGCTGGGAGTCCCTGTTCGGCGAGGAACGCCAGGTTCTCGTCATGCTCGCGGTGCTCCACGCTGCGACCGACGCGCCGCGAGCACAGCGATACGCGGCCATGTACTCACAGATCGGGACGGAGAACGTCGATCCGGCCCTCGCGCTCCACGGCGATCCCCGCGCGGTTGCCCACGCACGATACGCGCAAGGCCGCATCGATCAGACGCTGGGGCGACGCGACGCCGCGATCGCCGGCCTGAACGCTGCATACGAGACCTTCACCGCATCGTCGTTCCATTTTCGGGCGACGCTGACGGCGACGGCCTTGGCCGAGCTCACCGGCGAAAGCAGCTGGCGTGAGCTCGCTTTCCGGCATGCCAACTCGTACCGGGACTGCCCGCTGGCCACGATGGCCGACGAAGCGGTCGCCCGCGAGGACGCGATGCCCGCGCACCTCTCGCCGCTGCAGCGTCAGCTGGCGCGAGCCGTATGGGCCGGCGCGGACCCCGCGGAGCTCTCCCGGCGCTTCAGCCGGAGCGTGTACACGATCGAACGTCAAATCGACGCGATCCTCACGGCGTTCGGCGTATCCTCCCGGTCCGAGCTGCTCGACGAGGCCCGGCGCCGAGAGCTTGCCTGAGCCCCGCCCGACAAACGTCTGTTCGATAGACACCGGGATGTGATAGAATGGGGTGTCACCTCCGGGTGACGTTTCACTTGCGCGATCTTTCGAATTACCGACGATCGACCTCGCGCGCTCGTTTTCGAAAGAATCGATGCAACCGACTTTTGACGCGCTGGGCCTGAGCCCGGCGCTCCTTCGAGCCGTGCGTGAGCTCGGCTTCACCACCCCGACACCGGTCCAGGCTGCGGCGATCCCGCCCGCCCTCGCCGGCAAAGACGTCCTCGCGAGCGCGCAGACCGGGACCGGCAAAACCGCCGCGTTCGGGATCCCGCTGATCGAGCGTCTCATGACGCTGCCGCGAAAGAAGACTCGCGCGCTGATCCTCGCGCCGACGCGCGAGCTGGCGGCGCAGATCGCAGCGCACCTGACCGCCCTCGCCAAGGGCACGAACCTGCGTATCGCGTCGATCTACGGCGGCGTCGGCTTCGGTGCCCAGTTCGCCGCGTTCGCGCGCGGCACCGAGATCATCGTCGCGACACCCGGCCGCCTCATGGACCTCATGGGCCAGGGCTCCGCGCGCCTCGACGACATCTCATTGCTCGTCCTCGACGAAGCCGACCGCATGCTCGACATGGGCTTTCTGCCGGCGGTGAAGCGCATCGTCGCGAAGGTCCCCGCGCAGCGCCAGACGCTGTTCTTCTCGGCGACGATCGCGCCCGAAGTCCTCAAACTGACCCGCGACCTGCTGAAGGATCCCGTGCGCGTCGAGGTGACCCCGCACTCGAATTCCACGACGGCTGAGGGGATCACCCACACAGCGTACGCCGTCGACCAGATGCAAAAGACCAATCTGTTCGTCGAGCTGCTCAAGGACAACACGATCTACAGCGCGCTCGCCTTCACCCGCACCAAGGCCCGCGCCAACCGGCTCGCGCTCGCGCTGGAGAAGCACAACATCTCGACCGAGCGCATCCACGGTGACCGCTCGCAGGCGCAGCGTACGCGCGCCCTTGCGGATTTCAAGCGTGGCAAGCTGCGCGTCTTGGTCGCGACCGACGTCGCGGCGCGCGGGATCGATATCGCGGAGCTCGGTCACGTCGTCAACTACGACGTTCCGATGGTCCCCGAAGACTACGTGCACCGCGTCGGCCGCACGGCGCGCGCGGAGCTGACCGGCGACGCGATCACGTTCGTCTCGCGCGACGAAGAGCGGCTCTTCCGCGACATCGAGAAGGCCGTCGGCCGGCGCATCGACCGCAGCAAACTGCCGGAGCTCCCCGAGCCCGCGCCGGTCCAGGCGATCGCCCACCGCCCGGCCGCGCACGCGGCCCCGCAGCAGCAGCGCTTCGCACCGGCGCGCAACGGCAACGGGCACAGCTTCAACGGCG
>CALEOJ010000185.1 GCA_937910425.1 uncultured candidate division WPS-2 bacterium | reverse complement strand
CGACGGAATCGCGGCCGTGCTCGCCAAAACCGGCGTTCCGGCGACCGCCGCCTCCAGCGCCGGGATGCCGAACCCCTCGGCGAACGACGGCTGAACGTAGGCCAGCGCGCCGCGATACCGCCGCGCCAGCGTCGCCTCGTCGAGCTCACCGAGGAATGCGATCTCGCCGTTCTGCCGCACGTACCGTGAACGCACGCCGGGTTCGTCAGGTCCCGTCAGGACTAGATCGAGCTCGAGATCCTCGGGGAGCGCCGCCCAGGCGGCGTAGAGCGTCTCGAGCCCTTTGTGCGGGCGGTGGTTCCCCGCGTAGAGCGCATACGGCCGCTGCGCGAGCCACGGCTCCGCCTCGGCGACCGCGTCGGCGTACCCGAGCGGAACGATCCGGATGCGCTCGCGCGCGACGCCGAGGAGCGTGACGCAGTCCGCGGCGACACGCTCGTCGCTGACCAGGACGCGCGCGGCGGCGCGATAGAGCGGTGCCGCGGCGACGCGCCAGTACAGCGCTGTCGCACGCGAGAACAGCGCCGGGAATCGCAGGTGGATCAGGTCGTGCACCATCGCGACGTAGGGCCGGGGGACGAACGGCGCCGCTTCGAGGTACGGCAAGTGGACCAGCTGCGGGCGGGCGGCGCGCAGCGCGAGCGGATGGAGCGCGAGCGGCGATTCGACGGGGACCAGCTCGATATCCGGCGCGACCCGCGGCACGCGTTCGAGGAGCGCGCGTGTGTACGCGCGCATCCCGGCCGAGGCGCGCGTCGTCGGCCGCGCCGCCACCACGACGCGGATCATGTCGGCCGATTCGCCGCAGGCGAATCGAGCAGCTCGCGATAGAGACCGGCGGTCGCGCGGACCGTGCGCTCCCAGGTCAGCTCGGCGGTCGCCGCGCGCGCGAGTGCGGCGTCACGCGCGAACGCGTCGGGCTGCTCGACGGCCCGCAGCAGCAGCAAACGGAGCGCTATGATGTCGTGCGGCGCGTAGCGATGAACGTACGGTTTGAGCACCGTCGCGGTCGCGGTCTCGGCTGCGATCACCGGCGTCCCGGCGCGCAGCGCCTCGAGCACCGGGAGCCCGAAGCCTTCGCGCAGTGCGGGATGGACGTACGCCGCGGCGCCGCGGTAGAGCCGCCACAGATCCTCCTCGTCGACCGCGCCGGCGAAGGCGAGCTCGCCGTGGGTGTGCCGGACGGAGCGCAGCGCCGGCTCTTCGTCACCGGTGAGGACGAGGTCGACCGCGTGGCGGTCGGGGAGCGAGGCCCAGGCTGCGACCAGCGTCGCCAGGTCCTTGTGCGGACGGTGGTTGCCGGCGTAGAACAGGTACGGCCGATCGCCGACGAGCGGCTCCGGCAGCGGATCGGGCGCGTCGACACCGAGTGGGATGACGCGCACGCGAGCCGGATCGACGCGCAGGTAGCGCTCGAGCAGTTCGACCGTCGCATCATCGTCGGTGATCACGGCACGCGCTCCGCGCAGCACCGGCCCGACGACGTGGCGCCAGTACGGCCCGACCTTCGGCTTCGCGTACTGCGGGAACTCGAGATCGATCACGTCGTGGACCGTCACCACATACGGAGCGGGGACGACGCGGGGGACGTACGGCGTCGGAAAATGGACGAGGCGCGGGCGCAGGCGCGCAAGCCGCAGCGGAAGCCCGACCTGCTCCGCCAGATCGAAGTTGTCGCCGCTGCCGACCTCGGCGACAGACAGGCCGGGTGCGACCTGCGGCAGCAGCCGGCGCAGCGCGCGCACGTACGCGAGCATGCCCGCCGACGTGTGCGACGTCTCGCGCACGTCGAGCGCAAGATCGGGTCGCGGAGCCGAGGTCAAGATCCGCGCAGCGCTTTGGCGCGCACGATGACGCGATAGCGCGCGCTCTCCCAGGCGACGAAGAGGCCGCGCCAGCCGTCGCGCCAGCCGCCGTACCGCAGGAGCGACCATACGAAGCGCAGCGGCATCGTCGCCAGGGAGCGCAGATACGCCCGGCGCGAGGGCGGCAACGCCGCCGCTTCCACGCTGGTGTAGCGGTCGAACTTCACCCGGTACGACGCCAAGGTCGGATAGGAGTCGTGCAGGATCGCGCCCGGCAGCGCGGCGATCGGGCCGTCGACGATCCAGCGCTCGTGCAGATCGGCGCCGACCTCGTTCGCCGCGACGCGTGCGCGGCCGGTGCGGAAGAGCCGCAGGAGCCGTTCGTTCGACCAGCCGGCGGTGTGAACCGGGCGGCCGCACAGCATCGTGACGCGCCGTAGGTGGTAGCCCGCGACAGCTTGTCCTGAGCCCGTCGAAGGGCGCGCCGCGACGATTGCATCGCGAAGCGTATCGTCGAGCAGTTCGTCGGCGTCGAGCATCAGCGTCCACTCGGTCGCGACACGACCCAGCGCATAGCGGCGCGCGTTGACGAACCCCGTCCAGGGGCGCGATTCGACCTCCGCGCCGAGCGCGCGCGCGACCGCGGCCGTGTCGTCTTCCGATGCGGCGTCGAGCACGAACACCCGCACGCCGGGCGGGAGCCCGGCGACCAGCCGCCCAAGCCGCGCCGCTTCGTCGCGCGCCAGGACGACGACGGTGATCTCGGCCGCGTTCAGCGGTGCACGAGCGCGCTGCCGCCGGTGCCGGTCCGCGCCTGCGCGCGCTCGAGCGCGGCGCCGATCCAATCGCGATACAGCGGCGAAGGCCGGTTCGGACGGCTCTTGTACTCGGGGTGCGCCTGCGTCCCGACGAACCACGGGTGGACGCTCTGCGGCAGCTCGATCACCTCGACCAGCGAGGTCCGTCCGAGCGGATGATGGCCGCTGAAGACCATGCGGTGCTCCTCGAACAGCGCCTTGTACTTGTTGTTGAACTCGTAGCGATGCCGGTGCCGCTCGCTGATCTGGAGCTGGCCGTACGCGCGCGCCGCGACCGAGCCTTCTTCGAGCGTGCACTCGTACGCGCCGAGCCGCATCGTCCCGCCCTTGAGATCGAGATTGCGCTGCTCCGGGAGGAAGTCGATGACCGGATCCGGGCTGGCCTCGTCGACCTCGGTCGTGCTGGCGTCGTGCAGGCCGCAGACGTTGCGCGCGAACTCGACGCACGCCAGCTGCATCCCGAAGCAGATCCCCAGAAACGGGATTCGCTTGGTGCGCACGTGCTCGATCGCGAGCAGCTTGCCTTTCACCCCGCGCGCACCGAAGCCGGGCGCGACCAGCACGCCGTCGACGTCGTCGAGCGCGCCGAGCCCTTCGGTTTCGATCCGCTCGGAATCGACGCGCACCACGTCGACCGCGACGTTGTGGAATGCGCCGGCGTGCGCGATCGCCTCGATGATCGAGATGTAGGCGTCCTTGAGTTCGACGTACTTGCCGACCAGCGCGACGCGCAGCCGTCCGGTCGGATTCTGGATCCGTTCGGCGATCGCACTCCAGTCCTCGAGCTGGGGGCGCGTCGTCTCGAGCCGCAGCTTGCGCACGGCGATCTCGGCGAGCCCCTCGGCTTCGAGGTTGAGCGGGACTTGGTAGATCGAGGCGGCATCGGCGTTCTGGACGACGCTGTGCGCGTCAACGTCGCAGAACAGCGCGATCTTCTCCTTCAGCTCGATCGGGATCGGGCGCGCGCTCCCCGTGCGCACGACGATCGCGTCCGGCTGGATCCCGATCGCGCGCAGTTCGCGCACGCTGTGCTGCGTCGGCTTCGTCTTTAGCTCGTCGGCGGCGCCGAGATGCGGCAGCAGCGTGAGGTGGATGAACATGACGTTCTCGTCGCCGACCAGATGCCGTACCTGACGGATCGCTTCGAGGAACGGCAGCGACTCGATGTCACCGACCGTGCCGCCGACCTCGACGATGCAGACGTCCGCGCCGCTCCGTTCCGCGACGCGCGTGACGTGCGCTTTGATCTCGTTGGTGATGTGCGGGATCACCTGGACCGTCGCGCCGAGATAGTCGCCGCGGCGCTCTTTCTCGATCACCGATTTGTAGATCTGACCCGTCGTGACGTTGTTGTCGCGGGTCAGCGCCTCGTCGATGAAACGCTCGTAATGACCGAGATCGAGATCGGTCTCGGCGCCGTCCTCGGTGACGAAGACCTCACCGTGCTGATACGGGTTCATCGTGCCGGCGTCGACGTTGATGTACGGATCCAATTTCTGGATCGATACCGAGACGCCCCGACTCTTCAGCAGCCTCCCCAGGGAGGCGGCCGTGATCCCCTTCCCCAGCGAACTGACGACGCCGCCGGTGAAGAAGATGAACTTGGCCATGGGGAATGCTTCGCTTCACCAAAGGACCCGCAGCCGCCTCCGGCGGCGCCTCCGATCGGTCGCTTGCTACGCCCCGCGATGGAGCGGCAAGGATCAGGCCGGCGGGATGACCGCGACGACGAGGCGCTCGAGGCCGGCGTAGTCCTGAATCGTCTCGACGCCCGCCTGCGGCAGGGCGCCACGGACCAGCGCCTCGAGCGCGCGGGCGTTTCCCGGCGCCGCTTCGAGGACGGCGATCCCACGCGGCCCGACCAGTTTCGGAAGGGCCGGGACGAACCGGCGGTAGAGCGCGAGGCCGTCGCCGCCGCCGTCACGGGCCAGGAGCGGCTCGAACGACACGGGGTCCGGCGCGGTGGCGCATTCGGCGGTCGGCACGTACGGCAAGTTCGCGACGACGCAGTCGAACGGCGCGTACGGCAGGACCGGCTCGGCGAGATCGCCGTGCAGGAACGTGACGCGCTGAAACACCTCGTTGCGCGCAGCGTTGCGGCGTGCGACCGCGAGGGCGTCCTGCGACACGTCGCTCGCGTACACGCCGAGTCCGGGCAGCTCAGCCGCGAGCGTCACGGCGATCGCGCCGCTCCCGGTTCCGACATCGGCCGCGGTGCCGTTCTCACGACCGGTTGCGCGCAGGTGGCGCACCGCCCATTCGACGGCGAGTTCGGTCTCCGGGCGCGGTACGAGCACGCGCGCGTCGACGCCGAACATCCGCCCGTAGAATCCCGCCTCGCCGGTGACGTACGCGAGCGGCGCACCGCGTTCGCGCTGCTCCACCAATTCCTCGAACCGTTGCACGATCTCCGGGCCGAGCTCGCGCTCGCGGTGCGCGATCATCTCGGCGCGCGAAACACCGCCGGCATGCGCGAGCAGGAAGACCGCGTCGAGCCGTCCCGTCCCGCCGACCGGCTCGAGCCGCACCGCGGCGTCGCGCAACACCTCGCCGATCGTCAAGCGGCGTCGTCTTCACCGGCGAGCAGGCGGGATTGCTCCCACTTCTGCAGCTCGACGATGAGCTTCTCCATGTCGCCGTCCAGAATCGCCTTGATGTTCTGGAAGCTCTGGTTGATGCGGTGGTCGGTGATCCGGTCCTGCGGATAGTTGTAGGTGCGGATCTTCTCGCTGCGGTCGCCGGTTCCGACCTGGCTGCGGCGCAGCGCCCCTTCGGTCTGCTCGCGCTCGCGGCGCTGGTTCGCTGCGAGCTGCGCGCGCAGCATGTCCATCGCTCGCGCGCGGTTCTGCAGCTGCGAGCGCTCCTCGCTGCACGAGACGATGATCCCGCTCGGCTTGTGGGTGATGCGGATCGCCGACTCGGTCTTGTTGACGTGCTGGCCGCCGGCACCCGAGGCCTTGAACGTGTCGATCTCGAGATCGGTCGGGCGGATCTCGATCTCGCCGTCGTCGGCGACTTCGGGCAGCACCGCGACGGTGGCGGTGGAGGTGTGGATCCGGCCGGCGGCTTCGGTCGCCGGGACGCGCTGCACGCGGTGGACGCCGGACTCGTACTTGAACCAGCGGTACGGCTCGCCGCCCTTGACCGCGATCACCGCCTCTTTGTAGCCGCCCGCCTCGTTGTCGTTCTCGCTCAGCAACTCGACGCGCATCTTGTGGGACTCGGCGAAGCGCGTGTACATGCGCAGCAGGTCGCCGGCGAAGATCCCCGCCTCGTCGCCGCCGGCGCCGGCGCGAATCTCGATGAAGATGTCCTTGTCGTCGTTCGGGTCGCGCGGGAGCATCAGCTCCTGGAGGTCGGCGTCGAGCGCGTCGCGGCGCCGGCGCAGTTCCTCGGCTTCTTCTTCCGCCAGCGCGGCGAGCTCCGGATCGCTCTTGTCGGCGCGCAGCGCGTCGTTCTCCGCGATCGCGCGCACGACGTCGCGATAGCGGCGGTACGCCGTCACCGTCGGCTCGATCGATGCCCGCTCTTTCATCAGCGCGGTGAAGCGCGTTTGATCGAAGCCGCCGCTCGGGTCTGCGAGCGCGGCGTCGATCTCGTCGAAGCGTTTCGAGAGCGTCTCGAGGCGGTCGTCGTATCTCATCGGGCATGAAAGAAGCGAGCCGAAGGACGGCTCGCTTCCGGGGATCGTTCGAGCGGGGCTAAACCGAAGCCGGGCTGTTCTCCTGCGCGTCGGCCTGCTTGCGCGTCTTGCGCTCGGCGGCCTCGGCCTTCTTCTTGTCGGCCATCGCGGCACGCTGGTTGAACTTCTCGACGCGCCCGGCCGTGTCGAGGAACTTCTGCTGCCCGGTCCACAGAGGATGGCAGTTGGAGCACACCTCGACCTGAATGGTCGGCGACGTCGATCCGGTGGTAAACTCGGCTCCGCAAGCGCACTTCACGTGGGCTTCCGGATACCATTTGGGGTGGCCCTTGGTCTTCACAGCCCCAATATTCTATCACCGCGTGCAAGGGGCGCCGGATACCGAAGTTTCCGGCGCCCCTTACGCTTGCTTCCGGCCTTCGCCGGGGCCGGGATGACGGGGTTAGACGCCGACCACCGACTTGATCAGGTGCCGTCCGAACGGCACGCCGATCCCGGTCGTGAGGTCGTAGCCGACACCCGCGTTGAAGCCGGGCTGGGGGGTCGGCGAGGGGTTCGGACAGGGCCCGACCTGGGCCGGGTTCACGCTGCACGGCCGCACGCCGTTGTTGCCGTCGACGATATCGAGGAACGTCGCCGGATAGAGCGTCGCGTCGTTGTAGATCTTGTAGAACGACGGCGCCGCGTTGCCGAACCGGTACGGCTTGGTGCCGCTGCCGTTCGCGGTGCAAGCAGCGGTCTGCCGGCACGCGTCGAGGACGAGCGCCCACATCGCCGCCATCTCGGGCGCGGCGACACTGGTGCCGCCGAACCCGCCGTAGGGGAAACCGCCGAAGTTCGTGTTGATGGCGGTCGCCACACCGGTGTCGGGATCCGCGTCCAGCGAAGCGTCGGGCTGGTTGCGCTTCGTGCCGGTGATCCCGGGACCGACTTGCCAGGCCGGCTTCGCCACCGCGACCGAGAGACCGCCGCCGGTCGCCCCGAAGCCGTGGTTGGTCTGGACGCCCCAGGTGGTGTACGGACCGATCTTGTGCCCGGCCTCGTCGACCGGCGCGGTGATCCCACCGACGCTGGTGACGTTCGCGTCGACCGCCGGAGCGCTGACGCAGGGCTGATTCGGGCCCGAGACGCCGGGCGCCGTGCCGTAGTACGGCCGTGCGCACCCTTGCGCGCCGGCGTCGCCTGACGAGACGAACACCGCGACACCTTCGGACTGCAGCATCGCGAACTGCACGGGTTCCGTGCCGTTCGGATCGAACGTCGTCCCGTCGGCTTGGGTGTAGTCGCTGTACTGTTCGGCGATACCGTAGCTCAGCGACAGGATGTCGGCCTGGTTGTCGTTGATCGCCTGCTGGACCTCGTCGTTGACCTCGCTGATCCCCTCTTGCGGACCGAAGTCGTGCGGCGGGCTCGTTCCGAAGGTCTCGTGGGCCACGTAGGCGAGGTAGAACAACACCGTCGCGGTCGGCGCGAGCGCGGCCGTCTGCTGCGTGTCGATCTGCGCTTCGCCGTCCTCGGGGTTGCAGCTCGGCAGCGTCCCCTTGCACGGCGCCGTCACCGGCGGCGGCGTCGACGGCGTTCCGCCGTTGATCCCGGCGGCCGGCTGTACGTTCACCTGCACGATCGAGTTGGTCGTGGGGTGGAACGTCCCGCCGGCGTCGTACCAGCCGAGGCCGAGCCCGCCGCCGGTCGTGGACGACTTCATGAAGTTGTAGTCGTGCTGGTCGATCGGCCCGGTGCCGATGATCCCGATGTTGATCCCGGTTCCGGTGTAGCCCGCTTGATACGCACCGGTGTAGTCGAAGGCCGCCGCGAGCTGCTGCGGCGGAAGCCCGAAGTTGAACGCTGGCGTCGTGCCGTGCGGCGCCGTCGCGATCGAGTTCCGTTTCACCCACGTCGGGTTGTACACGAGATGGGTAACCGAATGGACCGCCAGCGGCTTCGAGAAGTGCGGCAGCGAGGTCGGGCCATACGCATCGCCGCTGGAGAGATGGTAGAGTCCGAACGTCGTGCCGAACGCCTGCTCCATGTTGGCCTGTGGTCCGACGACGCGCAGAGCGGACTTCTGCTTCCATCCGGTGACTTGGAGACCGGCGGCGGTGAAGTACGCGATCGCTGCGTTGTAGTCCGCATCAGACGCACCGAACCGGGAGCCGATCTCCTCAGGGGTCAGGAAGTGACGGTAGAGGCCGCTGCTCGGATCGCCGACCGACGCCGCATACTGATGCAGCGCGGCGACGTTGGGCAGGTTCATCTGGACGTCGACCTTCATCGTTCCGATCTGGACCGGTCCCACCGACGATGCGCCCTTGAGCGCGTTGCTGGTGTACTTGAACGAGGTCGACGAGGGCGAGAGCGCGCCCTGGTTGGTCGGCGTGTTCGGGACGACGGTGGCAGGTTTGCTGCTCCCGCCGCCGCCGCCGCCGCACGCCGCGAGGAGGGCCGCGGCGGTTACCGCGGCGAGGATTCGTGCCGTTCTCACAGCGTCTTCACCCCCTGGCTGAGGAAGTTGCGATTGAATGTTTGCGTGCGCATCCAGTTGGTCTTCTCACGCACGACGTGTTCGAAGCGCGAGCGCGCGAGCGCGCGAGCGGCGAACGAGCCGGTCGAGAGCACCGAGGTCGAGAGCGCCGAGGTCTTGCGGGTACCCGACAACGTCGCCGTGCCGCCTTCGACGGTGGCAGACTGCAGGGTCAGGGTCTCGTTGACGCTCGTGAGCTGGATCGGCGTGGTGCCGCCGCCGACCAGGATGACGAAGCCGTTCTGCAGCGTGTAGTCGTAGAACGTCTTCACCGAGTCGGACATCTGGATGCACACCGGACCGACGCGCGGCGCCATGTACGTGGTCGTCGTCATGAGCTCGGAGTTTCCGAGCGCCGGATCGACGCGGGTGATCGTCTGCACGATCTGATTGCCGGCGGTCCCGTATTTCGCGGGCACGTTGCACGCGGCCGGATAGGTCACGGATCCGTTGTCGACGTCCGTCTCAGTCGACGGTTGGGTCGTCCCGGCCGGGAACCAAGGCGTGATGCTGTATGCCACGAGCTGCGTGCCGGCACTATTGAACAAGCGGAGGATGATCTTCGCGGGCGAGCCGGTCGGCGCCGTCATCGTAAAGCGGTAGCCGCTGTACTGGCGGGCGTCGTAGCTTGCGCTCAGATCGGGATTGACGGTGATCGTCTGGACGTCACCGACCGCGTCGGTACCCGTCTCGACATAGGCACCGCTGGCGACCACCGTGCGGTGGCGCGCGTAGCCGCCCTGATCCGTCTCGTCGTACTGGAGCACGGCGTTGTTCGGACCGAACGGGCCGGTCGTCTCCGGAATCACGTCGAGGATACCGTTGCCGCTCGGACCGCTCGGGTCGTAGAGCGTCTGGTATTTGACGCCGTTCGAATCCGTCGCCAAGGAACCGGTGATCCCCACCGCCCCGGGGACGAGGGTGGCCGGCTGGCCCGGCGCGGTCCCGGTGACGTACGCGTAGCCGCTGTTGGTTCCGGTCTTCAGCGTTTCCAGCGTATACGAGTCGGTTTCATCGGAGTGCGCGGTGGTCATCACCGACGGGACGGGCGTCGCGGCGACCGCGGCGGTCAGGACCGTCGAGGTGAGCGCGACGGTCGCGGTGTCGACCTGCGGCTTCGTCGGGTTGCTGTTGACGAGCTGAATGGTCGAGGTCAGCGTCCCGGTGAAGCTGAACGCATCGCCGACGTTGCCGGGGCGCTGCGAACTGACGGTGACGGCGCTCTTGCCGCTCGGGTTGCCCCGGCCGGCGGTCGTGTCGGTCACCGTGACGTTTCCGGCACCGTCGAGCGTGCCGGCCGTGAACAGACCGGCGGCATTGACCGATCCGATCGTCGCGTTGTCGAGCACGTAGGTGAAGGTCGGATCGAGATACGGGAAGCCGTTGGGCTGCGCTTCCGCGCCGACGATCTGGGCCGTGCCGAGCATTCCGACCGGATTCGCGGTGGCGCTCGTGACGGTGACGACGGGCGTGGAAGCCGCGCTCGCGTCGGAAGACGCTTCGACGTAGAATGC
The DNA here is from genome assembly GCA_937910425.1 of uncultured candidate division WPS-2 bacterium. Classification (GTDB taxonomy): domain Bacteria; phylum Vulcanimicrobiota; class Vulcanimicrobiia; order Vulcanimicrobiales; family Vulcanimicrobiaceae; genus Vulcanimicrobium. Next base: position 2,696 of record CALEOJ010000185.1, on the reverse strand, counting down.
GTAGTAGGTGCCGCTCGCGAGCGACATCCGTGAGTACAGAACGTTCCCGTCGGTCGAGGCTTTGCCGGCGGCGAACGTCACGGTGTCGACGTCGTCGAACGCGGTTCCGAGGCCGGCGAGCCGGAAGATCGAACCGCTTGCTGCGGGCGCCGTCGTCAGCGAAGCTTGCAGCGGCTTGAGCAGCGTCGCGCCGGTGAGCGTGACGGTGAACTCGACGACCAAGACGGCGCTCGCGCCGATCTTGCGCACCTTGCGGCCGGCGGACTGTAACGTCTTGGGTGCGGCGTTGTTCGCAAACACCGTGACGGAAAGCGTGCCCGTGCCGCTGAGGGCTCCGGGCGGCGCGGTAATGACGACCGACTGCGTTCCGAGGGTCGTGGTGAGCGACCCGCCGGCTGGGGTGACGGAGCCGCTGTTGGTCACGGACTGCGGGGGTGCTATCCCCGTGTTGAGTGACGGCGGGTTCGCACCACCGCCTTGGCAGCCGCCCAGAGCCAAGGCCAGACAGGACAGGATTGCGGCGCGTCGATATCCCAAAACGCCCGTACCTCACGAAGCAGGGAGCAAAGCCCAAAGAGCTCCGGCCGGAACCGGCGCCGAGGGCGGTGAGCGTTTACATCGTGATCCAACTCACCCCGGCCTGCTGTCCATGCGGCGCTTTCGTACAATCGCTTGAGCAAATCGTCAGTTTTCGGTAAAGCTCGCCCCCGCGGCACGGGGATGAAGGTCCGCAGCGTTTACGAACAGAGATCCGTGTCCCACTCGTCGCAGAAGAGGTCCCGTTGAACCTTCGTCAGATCGCGCTCGTCGGGCTTGCCGCCCTGGCGCTCGGCGGAACAGCCGCCGCCCAGGTCGCTCCGGTCGGCCAATCCCCGGGGACGCCTGCGGCGACTCCGTCCGCCGCCCCGGGCGCCAGTGCGAGCCCGGCTCCATCCGGCCGCCGCGGTCGCCGTGCGTCGACCCCCAACCCGGCGCCAAGCGCCTCGGATACCCCGGAGCCGCCGCAGTTCTCGACTATGGACGGCGTCTGGGAGGTGCAGGTCCAGCCCCTGGCCGGGAATGGGAAGACCCTGTACTCGCACCTCTACGTCACGCAGAAGGGCGACGCGCTCAGCGGAACCTGGGTGCGCAGCAACAGCGACAAGATGCCCTTCACCGGGACGTTCGACGGGCGGCTGTTCAAGCTGACCGCGACCGACACGAAGAACACCGTCCTCACGCTGAGCGGCTACGCGGAGAACTTCTCCGACATGGTCGGCCTGATGACGACGGTCGACCCGAAGGACAAAGGCACGCCGTTCACGGCCGCGCATCGCAAGAAAGAGCGCGCCGGCGGCTACTGAGGAGGCGGGCGCCCTCGACGGGCGCCTCCTGCGCGCGATCCGCGACTACGCGCTCGGCGACGCGGCGTTCCTCGCGCTCGCACGCGACCTGTTCGCCTACCAGATCGCGCTCAACGCACCGTACGCCGCGTTCGCGCGGGCAGCGGGCTTCGACGCTGCGCGGCTCCCGGCGCGGATCGACGAGATCCCGGCGGTCCCCGCGGCCGCATTCAAAGAAGCGCGCCTCGCCACGTTTCCGCCGGACGAGACCGCCGCGGCGTTCGAGACGAGCGGCACGACGCGCGGGCGCGGCGGCCGGCACGAGCTGCCGACCACGCGGCTCTACGAGGCCGCGCTCCTCGCGTCGTTCGATCGCATGCTGCTCCCCGACGGCGCGCGCCTGCGGTATCTGAACCTCGTCCCGGATCCGCGGCGGAATCCACACAGCTCGCTCGGCTACATGATGGCGACGGTCGAGCGCGAACGCGGCGACGGCGCCGGCGGATGGTACCTTCACGACGACGCGCTCGACATCGACGGGCTAGTGCGCGACATCGCGCGGGCGAGCGCCGAGGGCGCCGCGGTCTGCCTCGCGACGACCGCCTTCGCGCTGGTCGCGCTGCTCGACGCGCTCGCCGAGCGCGACATGCGTCTCGCGCTCCCCAGCGGATCGCGCATCATGGAGACCGGCGGCTTCAAAGGCCGCGCGCGCGTGGTCGAACGTGCCGCCCTCTACGCCGCTGCGTCGGACCGGCTCGGCGTCGCGGTCGACGCGATCGTCGCGGAGTACGGGATGACCGAGCTGTCCTCGCAGTACTACGACTCCTTCGCGTCGCGCAGCCGGGTCGAGCCACGGGTCAAGGTCGCACCACCGTGGCTGCGCGCGATCGTCGTCGACGGCGAGGGCCGCGCCGTTCCGAACGGCGTCGTCGGGGCGATTCGTCATATCGACCTGGTGAACCGCGGCTCGGTGATCGCGATCGAGACCGAAGACCTGGGCGCCCTCGTCCCTTCGACAGGCTCAGGACAGGCTGGGCTCGTGCTGCTCGGCCGCGAGCACGGCGCCGAGCTGCGCGGCTGCTCGCTGGACGCGGAGACGCTGCTGGTGCGCCGTGCCTGAGGCGCGGGGCATCTCGGGCGCGCTGCGCACGCTGCCCGCGAAGCGAATCGTCGCGTTCATCGCGGACGCGGCGAAGCGCTGGCGCGACGCCGACTACGCGCCGCGCGTGCGCGCGACCGCTGCGATCGAAGCGCGGCTCGGCTACAGCACGCCGGTCGTCGACTACGCGCTGGACAGCCTCTTCGGCGGTGCGACCGGCGCGGCACTAGATCGGAAGAGCGTCGTGTAGGGAAAGAGGGTAGATCTCGGTGGTC
>CALEOJ010000184.1 GCA_937910425.1 uncultured candidate division WPS-2 bacterium | reverse complement strand
TGACGGTCGCGGCGATCGGCCGCGGGACGAACGCGGCGGCGGTCGCCGAGATCGCACGGGCCGTGGGCCTGCGGGTCGAGCTCGTCGACGAGCGCGAAACGACCCTGCTGGCCCGGGCGCGCTACTTCGACGACCACCCTCCGCGCGGCTGGCGCCGCCTGATCCCGCGCGGGATGCTCCTCCCCGGACAGCCGATCGACGACTACGCCGCCCTCCTGATCGCCGAAAGATACCTCAAGGCTTCTTAATGCGGGGAGGAGTCCTCACGCTCGCTTCGGTATAGCGACCTCGGCATGCGTTCCGTATCGAGCGCGTCCTCGTTGTGCCCGTTCCGGTTGGATCCGAGACGGGTTCTTGGTGCCGAACCGATCAGGGGAAACAAAGACACCCGGTCGCCCGGCAACCAAGGCGGGACGCGGTCAGTGCGGAAAAGCAGGTCACATCTTTCTCGGAGGACACGATGAAGCGTCTCGCTACCCTCGTCCTCGCAGCGGGCTTCAGTTTGAGCTCGCTGTTGGCGTTGGGTCAGGCCGCCTCCGCTACGCCGTTTTCAGACGTTCCTGCGAACCACTGGGCGTATCAAGCGATCCAGTCCCTCGCGGCCGACGGCTTGGTCGAGGGGTATCCCGACGGTAAGTTCAAGGGCGATCGTCCGCTGACGCGCTACGAGATGGCGGTGCTCGTCGCACGCGTCATCGCGAAGCTGCAGGCGAACGGCGCGGGGTTCGCTTCGAAAGCGGACCTCGACAAGCTGCAGAAGCTCATCGACGCGCTCAAGGACGAACTCGATTCGCTCGGCGTGCGCGTCACGAACCTCGAGGACGCACTCGACGCGCTCGACAAGCGGACGAAGTTCGCGCAGTCGATCCAGCTGCACGGCGCGATCCTCGACAACAACTCGTTCCGGCAGCGCTACGGGGTCCCCCAAACGATCGCGCACGCCGCCATCGATCCGTTCGTCAACGTCTTCCTGACCTCGCCGTCGAACAACAGCGCGCTCGAACAGACGGGTGCGGGCAACCTCGTCCGGCTCGACGACAAGATCAACTTCACGTACACGATCAACGAGAACCTGTCGGTCTCGCTGCCGATCCACATCATCAACTACGATTACGGCGGCGAGTTCACCCCGCAGGCGAAGTACTCGATCCAGCCGGACGTCGTGGTGAACATCGCCAAGGCCGGCGCTTTCACCAACGTCTACCTGCGTGACGGTCAGCTCGACAACCTCAAGTCGTCGCGGCTCGGCCTCACCTACCGCGCGCCCGACGCGACCCAGCAGGGTCCCGGCTACGAGAACCCGGTGCAGCCCTACGAGAAGGGCTTCGAGATCGGCGGCATCCTGGGCGGCCTCACCGAGTTCCAGTTCTCCTGGACGCGCCTCGACCAGTCGATGATCAACACGCTGACGGGCGTCGCCGATCCGAACGGCGAATTCTCGAACAACAACTACTTCTTCATCGTGGCTCGCCCGCAGACGAGCTACTTCCAACCGGGTGCACCGAACTCGCCGGCAGGTGCTGCGCGTACCGACACCTTCACCGCCAACGGCCAGGTGGTTTCGTCGGTCTACCTGACCACCAAGGCTGTGCTCGGCACGGTCTACGTCTCGGCGGTGAACGGCGTGCCTTGCAGCAATGCGGCGCTCACCGCGAGCGGCGGGGCCTGCCCGATCGCGGGCGGCGCGTGGTACTACATCGACGCGACGAACCAGGTCGTCTTCACGACACCGCTCCCCGCCGGGACGGTCGTGCAGATCACCTACGTTCGCTTGACGTACAACAACAACGACCAGTACCAGCGCTACCACGCCAACGTGCGCATCAACCAGAAGATCAAGGGAATGCCGGGCGCCGAGATCGGCGTCTCGATGAGCCGCATCTTCGATTTCGCCGACGTCTCCAACTCGCAGAACACGGCGTTCTTCCAGTCCGCCCCGAACGGCAACCCGGCCGGGAACGGTCTGGGTGTCGTCAGCGACACGGTGTTCGGCATCGACGCGCAGCTGCCGATTTCGTTCATCAACATGGGCAACGACAAGACCCAGCACCCGGTGCTGTTCGGCGAAGGTGCGTACAGCAAGTTCACGCCGGACTTCTACAACACGCCGGCGGTCACCGACAGCGCCGTGGTCGTCGGACTCCGGCTGAAGCTCTACCAGGCGACGGCGACGATCCAGTACCAGGCCGTGGGCCCGAACTTCCTCGACGGCGCCCCGCTGCGCTACTTCGGTCCGGCGCCGGCGACGTTCCAGTTCTGGAAGGGTAACTTCTTCCCGCAGTTCTTCGGCTTCGCGAACAACCTGGCGATCAACCAGACGTTCGACGGCGCCGTAACGCCGGGCTGCACGGGCGCCGCCTGCACGCGCAACAACGCGAACCTCACCTACATCTACCCGGTGTTCAACCCGTTCGTGGCCAGCGGTCCGCAGTTCTTCAGCGCGTTCGCTCCGAACTCGCAGGGCTTCACCGCCAACGTCACCTTCCCGTTCAGCATCGGCGACACGAAGCTCAACGGGCGCTTCCTCGGCCAGCACCTCTCGGAGATGGTTCCGAACGGTTTCGGTCAGATGGCGTACGGCCCGGGTTTCTCCTCGGCGCAGAAGCTCACGTTCGACAAGCTCGAAGGCGGCCTGCAGTTCTCGCTGCCGGTGTTCGGCTCACGGGTGGCGGTCAGCGTGAGCGACTCGTTCGAGCACCTCGTCCGCAACGACAAGACCGCGTACGCGTACGTTCCGTTCAATCCGACGGTCGGCGGTCCCGATCCGACGTCGGGCGCGGCGCTGAACGCCTACCTCGCGGGCGGTGCGACGCCGGTGCTGTTCTATCCGAACTACCTCGACGAGTATCACAACACGATCGATGCGTCGGCGACGATGCCGATCTCGCGTGACCTCGTGGTGGGCGTCGGCTACAACACGCAGACGTTCCACGGTTCGTACGGGACGACGCTCGGGCAGAACATCGCACAGCGTAAGGACCAGTACCAGGGTACGCTCACGTACAACATCCCGAAGACGACGAGCTCGATCTCGGCGCTCTTCCGGAACCAGAAGTACAGCGACAACGTGCTCCCGTCGTACAACTTCAACCAAAACCGCGAAGACCTGAACTTCTCGATCCGCTTCTGAGGACCGAGACCCAAGTCCAGGCCGGAAGACGCCCCGGGACCGCGAGGTCCCGGGGCGTTCTCGTTGTAGGCCCTAGCGTGCTTCGTCTCGTCCTGCTGCTCGCCGCGCTCGGCCTCGCCGCCCTCCTCGGCGCGGTCCAGCTCGCCTCGTCGGCGGCGTACGGCGACCTCGCCGTACGGCTGTCGCTCCCGGCCGCGCTCCACGATCACGCGCCGGGCCTGCTGCGGCCGTTCCTGGGCGGGCCGCGCGAGCAGGCGCTGGCGGCGCTCCACAACGGCGACCTCGCGACCGCCGAACGCCTCGCAGC
>CALEOJ010000183.1 GCA_937910425.1 uncultured candidate division WPS-2 bacterium | reverse complement strand
CGACGACCGCGGCGTCGCCGTCGCGCGCGTACGTCGCGTTGACGGGCGCACCGAGCGGCCCGCTCACGCGCACCGTGATCGCGCTCGCGCCGCTCGCGACGAATGCGTCGACGGTGCCGTCGCCGCCGTCGGCCATCGGGATCAGATCGCAGATCGCATCGGGGACGACGTCGCGGATTCCGGCCGCCAGCGCGGCCGCAACCCCCGCCGCGTCGAGGCTCCCCTTGAACTTGTCCGGAGCGACGACGACGCGCACGCGGGCCGCGGACCTGCTACGGCTTCGTGAGCGGAATGTCGACGGTGATCGTCTGACCCTGCGAGATGCTCCCGTCGTACGTGGGCTGGAGCGGAGCCGAGTAGCCCTGCGGAGGCTGGGGCCGCAGTGTGTACGTGCCGAGCGGGATGTTGCCGATGCGATACGACCCGTCGCTCCCGCTCGATGCGCTCAGGATCGTATCGACGGTCACCGTGACGCCCGCAACCGGCTGGTTCGTCGCGCTGTCGAGGACGCGGCCCACGATCGTTCCGTAGTTCGCCGCCGGTGGGATCTGCGGGCCGCCACACCCCGCCAGGAGGCCGAGCGCCAGGGCAAGGAGGGCAAGGCGCGCTCGCGTCACGCGGGAACGGCGCCTTCCTCGGCGTCCTGCCGGTCGAGGTTCTCGACCTTCTCCTCGAGCAGCCAGCGATTGGCGTCGTCGCGCCGCGCCTCAGGGACGCGGGCCTTGAGCCAGGCCAAGATCTCGTCATCGGTCTGGCACGTGTCCAGCGCTGCATCGAACATCCGCGCGGTGATCCCCCAGCGGTCGAAGACGGCGCGGTCCATCGGGCACGAGTAGATGTAGTCGAAGATCGTGCCGCCGGCGGCGGCGCGGGCCTTGTCGAAGACCCGGGCAAGCCAGAGATACCCGTCCAGCGGGTCGCGGCCCCTGCGCGGAAATTCACCATGGCGGAAATCGGTGGCCATCGTCCTTCTTCTCCTCGATCCGGTAGCACTGTCTTCGACGCAGGCTGCCTTCCCGGAGTTGCGGAACGCGACCGGGTCATGGCCCTCACGGAACCCCGTCCCGCGACCGGGATGACGTACTATGAAAATGCCCTCGACGCTGTGGGTCATACCCCGCTCGTCCGGTTGAATCGCGTGATCGACGACGCGAAGTGCCTGGTCCTCGCGAAGGTCGAGTACGTGAACCCGGGCGGGTCGGTGAAGGATCGGCCCGCGGTCGCGATGATCGAGGACGCCGAAGCGCGCGGGGTACTGAAGGCCGGCGCGACGATCATCGAGGCGACTTCGGGGAACACCGGGACCGGGCTCGCGATGGCGGCGGCGATCCGCGGCTACCGCTGCATACTCGTCATGCCCGACAAGATGTCCAAGGAAAAGATCGACCTCCTCAAGGCGTACGGCGCCGAGGTCGTGATCACGCCGACCAACGTCCCGAACGATTCGCCTGAGTCGTACTACGGCGTCGCGGACCGTCTGACGGCGGAGATCCCCGGCGCGATCCAACCCGACCAGTGGCACAACGCGCAGAATCCGGGCGCGCACTACAAGACGACCGGCCCCGAGATCTGGGAGCAGACCGCCGGCAAGATCACCCACTTCGTCAGTGGGATGGGGACCGGCGGCACGATCTCCGGCACCGCGCGCTTCCTCAAGGAAAAGAATTCCGCGATCGTCGTCGTCGGCGCCGATCCGGAGGGCTCGATCTACAGCGGCGATACGCCGAAATCGTACAAGGTCGAAGGGATCGGGATGAGTTATCTCCCGCAGACCGTCGACATGCGCGTGATCGATCGCATTCTGCGCATCAGCGACAAAGAGAGCTTCCTGATGGCGCGCCGCATCACGCGCGAGGAAGGGCTGCTGGTCGGCGGCTCGTCGGGGACCGCCGTCGCCGCGGCAACGCGCGTGGCGAAAGAGCTGCCGCGTGAGGCGATCATGGTCGTCGTGATGCCGGACTCCGGACGCGGTTACATGTCGAAGATCTTCAACGACGAGTGGATGCACGCGAACGGTTTCCTCGAGGACGACCGCCGTAAGGACACGGTCGGAGACGTGCTGCGCACGAAGCAGCCGCTGCCGAAGATGATCACCGTCACCGAGGCGCAGACGGTGAAGGAGGCGCTCGATCTGCTGCGCAGCTTCGAGATCTCGCAGCTGCCGGTGACGCGCGGCACCGAGGTCGTCGGTTCGATCAACGACGTCGCGGTGATGCAGGCGGTGTTCGATCACGCCGACATCATGCACAAGCCGGTCGTCGAGGTGATGGGTCGCGCGTTCCCCGCGCTCGAGCACGATGTCGAGGTGACCGTCGCGTACAAGCTGCTGACGATGGCGAACTCGGCGATCGTGGTCACCGAAAACGGCAACCCGGTCGGCGTGGTGACGCGCCAGGACATCATCTCCTTCCTGTCCGCGCAGACCTGAGTGATGACGGAGCCCGTTAGGATCGGGCTGCTCGGGATCGGTACGGTCGGCGGCGGGACCTACCGCGTTCTGGAGCGCAACCGCGAGGAGATTACCCGGCGCGCCGGACGGCGCATCGAGATCGCCTGGGTCTGCGCCCGCGACCAGGAGCGTGCCCGCGCCGTCGTCGGCCCCGACGTCCCCGTGATCGACGACGCGGTACGCGCCGTCGGCGATCCCGCGACGGAGATCGTCGTCGAGACGATCGGCGGCACCGACGTCGCCAAAGACGCCGTCATGGCGGCGATCGCCAGCGGCAAACACGTCGTCACCGCCAACAAAGCTCTGCTCGCGCTGCACGGAAACGCGATCTTCGCCGCGGCGAGCGAGCGCGGCGTCATGGTCGCGTTTGAAGCCGCCGTCGCGGGCTGCATCCCGACGATCAAGGTGCTGCGCGAAGGACTCGTCGCCAACAGGATCGAGTGGATCGCCGGCATCGTCAACGGCACCAGCAACTTCATCCTCTCGGAGATGCGCGCCAAAGGGCTGCCGTTCGCGCAGGCACTCGCCGAGGCGCAGCAGCTCGGGTTCGCCGAGACCGATCCGACCTTCGACGTCGAGGGGATCGACGCGGCGCACAAGATCAGCCTGCTCGCAGCGATCGGCTTCGGGATCCCGGTGCAGTTCACGCGGGCGCACGTCGAGGGGATCACCGGGATCACCGACAAGGACGTGACCTACGCGGAGAAGCTCGGCTACCGCATCAAGCTGCTCGGCATCGCGCGCCGCACGCCGGCGGGGATCGAGCTGCGCGTCCATCCGACGCTGGTGCCGTCGACGCGGCTGATCGCCAACGTCGAGGGCGCGACGAACGCGATCCTGATCAAGGGCGATGCCGCCGGGGTGACGCTCTATCAGGGTGCGGGCGCGGGATCGGAGCCGACGGCTTCGGCCGTGATCGCCGACATCATCGACGTGACGCGCCTCATGCGGGCCGAGCCCGAGGAGCGCGTTCCCCATCTCGCGTTCCAAGCCGACGCGCTCAGCGACGTGCCGATCCTGGCGATGGCCGACGTCGAAACGTCGTATTACCTGCGCGTGCGGGTCAAGGACCAGGTCGGCGTGCTGGCCGATCTCGCCCGCGCGCTGGCCGATGCCGGGATCTCGATCGACTCGATGCTGCAGCAGGGCGCCGGCGACGACGAGAACGAGACCGACATCGTGATCCTGACCCACCAGACCCGCGAGCGGAATTTCGACGCGGCGATCGCGCGCGTCGTCGAACTGCCTTCGGTCTCCGGTGACTACACCCGCATTCGCCGCGAGGACCTCCTGTAGCGGAACCACCTCGCGCCTGCCCGTATCTTGGGGTTCATGGACTTCGCGACGCGCGCCATCCACGCGGGCCAAGAACCCGACCCGGCCACCGGGGCAACCATCGTTCCGATCTACGCCACCTCCACGTACACCCAGACGGCGGTCGGCGAGCACAAGGGCTTCGACTACTCGCGGGTCGCGAACCCGACCCGCAACGCCCTGGAAACGCAGCTCGCTGCGCTCGAGGAAGCAAGCCATTGCGTCGCGTTCGCGTCTGGTCTGGGCGCGGAGAGCGCGATCACGAGCCTGCTTTCGAGCGGCGATCACGTCGTCGTCAGCGACGACACCTACGGCGGAACGTACCGGCTGTTCACCCGCGTGCTGGAGCGGTTCGGCATCACGTTCGACTTCGTCGACATGACCGACGTCGCCGCGGTGCGCGCAGCGATCCGGCCGAACACCAAGATGTTCTGGATCGAGACGCCGACCAACCCGATGCTGCGCATCATCGACATCGCAGCGATGGTCGCGCTCAAGGCACCCGGGCAGCTCGTCGTCGTCGACAACACCTTCTGCACGCCGTACTTCCAGTCGCCGCTCGCGCTCGGCGCCGACATCGTGATCCACTCGGCGACGAAGTACATCGGCGGCCACAGCGACGCGATGGGCGGCGCCGCGATGACCAACGACGCCGCGATCGCCGGCGACCTGCGCCTGCTGCAGAAAACGCTCGGCGCGACGCTCAGCCCGTTCGAGGCGTTCTTGATCTCGCGCGGCGCGAAGACGCTCGCGATTCGGATGCGCGAACACGAACGGAACGCGCTTACGATCGCGCATTTCCTCGCCGAGCGTGACGACGTCGCCGAGGTCTTCTACCCCGGCCTCGCCTCGCACCCGCAGCACGAGCTGGCGCGTTCGCAGATGCGCGGCTTCGGCGGGATCATCTCGATGACGCTGCGCGGCCCGGAGTCGCGCGCGCTCGAGGTCGCGAAACGCACGAAGCTGTTTGCGCTCGCGGAGAGCCTGGGCGGCGTCGAATCGCTGATCAACCACCCGGCTCGCATGACGCACGGTTCGATTCCCAAGGAGGAACGCGATCGCCGCGGGATCACCGACGGTTTGCTCCGCCTCTCGGTCGGGATCGAGAGCGCCCACGACCTGGTCGCCGACCTGCGCCAAGCGCTCGACGTGACGCTCGCGCTTGCCGGCGTCACGACGGCCGAAGCGACCGACCCGGTGAACCCCGACGCGATTCCGGCGATGCAAAACGAGGGCGCGCCTACCTACTAAAAACTCTCATCCGCCGCTCACCGCATTCCCAGGCAGACCCCGGCGGGCGAGCCTAGCCTAGGGTCATGAAATTATCCCTCCCGGTGCTCGCCCTCGTTTTGGCGACCGGCCTGCCTCTCGCCGCGTGCGCACAACAGAGCAACGCGTCAGACAACGGCCCGTCGGCTGAGGTCCGCGCCCAAATGCAACAGGCCCGCGACAACGCAAAGACCGCGGCCCTCAACGACCTCAGTGCCGCGAATCGCGCCAAGGTCCAATCGATCATCGACCAGATCAACAACGGTCAGCAGACCGATCTGAAAGCCGCCGTGCAGCAGATCGACGCCGCGCTGACGCCGACGGAGTCGAAAGCCGTGCTCGGCGAGCGCGACAAGATGATGTCGACGATCCGCGCGAACATGCCGCCGCGTCCCGACGGCGCCGGTCCGGCCGGTGGTCCCGGTATGAATGGTCCCGGCGCGAACGGCGCCGGCCCGAACGGTGCGCACGGCGCCCGTGGAAACGACGCAGGACGCTTCCTGCTCTCGCTCGGCGTGAGCCGCGAGAAGATGCGCGCACTTCGCAAGGCAGCGCCCCCGGCACAGTAGTAGCGTCTCCCCTCCCTACGACCGGGTCAGGGTGATAGAAGGCTCAGGGTGACACAGGCCCACCGTCACCCTGGGCTTTTTTATTCCTCGTCTAGGACCTGGGCGAGGGCCGGCAGCGAGATCTCGTAGCGGTAGCCGACGTTGCGGTGATCGTCGTCGAACTCTTCGTGCCGTACCTCCAGGCCGAGCTCGCGAACGCGTTTCGCGAAGACGCGCGCGCCGACGTCGAGCGCGTATTCGTCCTTGCGGCCGCAGTCGAGGTAGCGCAGCCGCAACCGTTCGAGCGCGGCGCGGCCGGACGCTACGCGCTCGCACGGATCGAACGCGAGCCAGCGCGCGAACACGTCGTCCTGAATCTCGCCGGTCGCCTGATCCCACGGCAGATCGATCGCCCAGCGCTCCTTCGCGCGTGGCGTGTACGCCGAGGCGTAGCCGAGCATCTCGATCGTCTCGTAGAAGTGCTGCGGGCGTTTGGGGCGACCCTCGAACGCGAGGACGAACTTCTCGATCGACCCGAACTCTTCGAGGACGCGCTGCGCGGTCGGGAACCCGCGCAGGCACGCGTAGCGGAAGTACGTATCGCCGCTGTGCGAGGCAAACGCCGCGAACGTGCCGGGATGCTCGAAGCATAAGTGCAGCGAGCCGAAGCCGCCGGACGACTTGCCGAAGACGCCGCGGCCGCCCTCGCGCGCGATCGTCCGGTAGTTCGCGTCGACGTGGCCGATGACGTCGCGCACGGTGTAGGTCGCGTAGTCCCCGTTGTGGATGGAATCGACGTACTGCGATCCGCCCAGCCGCGTGAAGCCGTCGACGATCGCCATGATCGCCGGCGGCATTCGCTTCTCCACCACGAGGCGGTCGATCCACTGGACGACGTTCGTCTCCCAGGCGCGCGTTGAGACCAGCGCTCCGACGTCGCCGGTATAGCCGTGCAGGCAATACAGCACCGGATAGCGGCGCGACCCCTCCGGATCGTAGCCGGGCGGCGTATAGACCGCCAGCGGCCGCATCGAGGGGTCGCCGAGCGCGTTGTCGCGCAGCGCGGGGCTGTCGATGAAATCGATCCGCAGCGTTCCGCGCAGGCCTTGGAGTTGCGAGAGTTCGTTCACGAGACGGCGAATGGCGTTCGAATGATCCGAGGCGTGGGCCTGCGTTCGGCGGTCGCGATCAACGTCGCGACGATGGTCGGAGCCGGTCCCTTCATCACGCTGCCGCTCGTCGTCGCGGCGCTCCACGGCTCGGTCTCGGCGGTCGCCTGGGTCCTGGGCGCGCTGATCGCACTCTGCGACGGCTTGGTTTGGGCGGAACTGGCCTCGCGGTATCCGCGCAGCGGCGGGACCTATACGTACCTGCGGGAGGCGTTCGGTCCGCGCGGTCCCGGACGCTTCGTCGCGTTCCTGTTCGTGTGGCAGTTCCTGTTCTGGGCGCCCTTGATCCTGGCGTCGGGCTACATCGGCTTCGCGCAATACGCGGCGTATCTGGTCCCCGCCCTCGGCGGTTACGTCCCGACGCACCTGGTCGCCGTCGGCGTCGGCATCGTGACGCTCGCAGCACTGTACCGCGCGATCCCGCAGATCGCGCGCGCCGCGCTCGTCCTCGGCGCGGTGGCACTCGTTACGCTGCTGGTGGTCGCGTTCGCGGGACTGACCCACCCGTACGCGCCGCTCGCGCAGACGATACCGTCGACGTTCAACTTCTCGGTCGGGCTGGTCGCCCTCGGCGGCGCGCTGGTGATCACGCTCTACGACTACGGCGGCTACGGTGACGTGTGCGCGCTCGGCGACGAGGTCATCGCGCCGGTGCGCACGATCCCGCTTGCGGTCGTCCTCTCGGTGCTCTTCGTCGGCGTCGCGTACGTGCTGCTGAACCTGGGCGTCGCGGTCGCGGTGCCGGCAAAAGAGATCGCGGGTTCGAACGCGATCGCCTCGCTGGTCGCCGAGCGCGCGTTCGGCGCGCCGTTCGCGGTCGCCGTTACCGTCGCCGTGCTGATCACGGCGTTCGGTTCGACGTACGGACTGCTGCTCGGCGCGTCGCGCATCCCGTTCGCGGCTGCGCGTGATGGAGACTTCCTCGCTCCGTTCGCGCGCCTGCACCCGAGCGGGAAATTTCCGGCGGTCTCACTGATCGCGATCGGGCTGCTCGCGCTGCCCGCCTCGCTGCTCCCGCTCGACGCCGTCATCAATGCGCTGACTGCCGGGATCGTGATCGTGCAGGGCGCCGGACAGGTCGTCGCGCTGGCGCTCGCGCGGCGCACGGGCAGCGCACCCTTCCGCATCCCGTTCTATCCGTTGCCGCCGTTGATCGCGCTCGCGGGCTGGCTATACCTGTTCGTTTCGACCGGAGCGGTCGCGATCGCGTTCGGCCTCGGGACGTTGGCCGCCGGCGCCGCGGTCTTCCTGGTGCGCGCAAGGGTCGTGCGCATCTGGCCGTTTGCGACGACGACGATCGCGTCATTGCTCGCCCTCGCCTTCATCGCCGGCCCGGCGAGCGCCGCGCCGACGGCCGTACCGACGTTCGGTCACGCCGCGATCGTTCGTGACACCGCGGGAGAACCGGTGCTGCGCGTCGACGGCAAGCCGTTCTTCTTCCTCGGCGGTGCGTTCTTCTACGAACGGATCCCGCGCTCTGAATGGCGCGCATCGATGGAAGCGATGCGCGCGATCGGCGCCAACACGCTCGACCTGTACGTGCCGTGGAACTGGCACGAGCTCGCCGACGGCGACTTCGACTTCGACGGCCGCACGAGCCCGCGGCGTGACTTGCGCGAGGTGCTCCGGCTCGGCAAGGAACTCGGCTTCTTCTTCATCGTGCGACCCGGACCGGTAATTCGCAACGAGTGGCGCAACGGCGGCTATCCCGCCTGGCTGCTGCAGCGGCCGGAGTACCGGATGGAGCTGCACGACGTTCTCGAAGGCCGCTATCCGGCGACTGCGACGTTGCAGAACAAGCAGAGCGATGCAGCGGCAGCCGAGTGGCTCGGCAACGCGACGCACAAGCGCTATGCCGCTCGCTGGCTGCACCGTGCGCTCGCGGAGTTCCGCCCGGTCGCCGACCGCGTCATCGCGGTGCAGCTCGACGACGATCAGGCCGCCTATCTAGATCGGAAGAGCACACGTCTGAACTCCAGTCACGCCAATATCT
>CALEOJ010000182.1 GCA_937910425.1 uncultured candidate division WPS-2 bacterium | reverse complement strand
GTTCGCGTCGGCGTCGGCGGGCCGGTCGGCGCCGGCAAGACCGCGCTGGTCGAAGCGCTCGCGCGCCGCCTGCACCCGCGCATCGACATGGCCGTCGTCACCAACGACATCTACACGCAGGAGGACGCACAGATCCTCGTGCGCAGCGGATGCCTGCCGGCGGAGCGCATCGTCGGCGTCGAAACCGGCGGCTGTCCGCACACCGCGATCCGCGAAGACGCGTCGATGAACCTGCAGGCGATCGCCGATCTCGAGCGCCGCTTTCCGTCGCTGGAGCTGGTGATCGTCGAGAGCGGCGGCGACAATCTCGCCGCGACGTTCAGCCCCGATCTCGCCGACGTGACGATCTACGTGATCGACGTCGCCGGCGGCGACAAGATCCCCGCCAAGGGCGGCCCGGGGATCACCCGTGCCGACCTGCTCGTCATCAACAAGATCGACCTCGCGCCGCACGTCGGCGCCGACCTCGAGCGGATGCGCCGCGACGCCGCCGCCGCGCGCGGTACCCGTCAATTCCTGTTCACCGACCTGCGGCGCGGGATCGGCGCGGACGAGATCGCGAGTTTCGTCGAACGCGCGGCGCTGCTCGACGCGGCGCGATGAGCGGGGGCACGCTGCGCCTCGAAGCGCATGGCCGCGACGGCGCGACCGTCGTCGGCACGATTCGCGGCACGGGTCTGCTGCGCGCCAGCCGGCCCTTCGACGAAGGCGCCGCCGCGCGCATCGTCGTCGGCCACCTCGGCCCGGGGATGGTGCGCGGCGACGCGTTTGCGATCGACGGCCGCGTCGCGCGCGGCGGACACCTCATCGTCGCCGGTCAGATGGCGACGCGCGTCCTCTCGGGCCCCGATCCCGTGACCAATGCAGCGAGCTGGGCCGTCGAGCACGATGCCCGGCTCGAACTGATCGCGGAGCCGACGCTGGTCGCAGCCGGCGCATCGTACGATGCGCGCCTGACGATCGCGCTCGAGCCAGGCACGCGCGCCATCGTGACCGAGCTCGTCCGGCGCGAACCGGGCGCGGCGCTGCGCGTCGCAACCGTCGTACGGCGCGGTGATCGCGCCGCCTTCATCGACGTGCTCCGCTTCGACGCGGACGATCCTGAAGACGCCGCCGTCGGCACGCTCGCGCTGTTCGGCCCGGCCGACGTCGACGCACTCGACCGCGCCGCAGACGCCTGCGACGGCGTTCGCATCGGGATCGGGCGGCTCCGCGACGGCGACGTGCTGGTTCGCGTATGCGCCGCGAGCACGTGGGCCGTGCAGGTTGCGGTGGGCACGCTCCGTCGCGCCGCGCTGGCCGGGTTCTAGGCAAGATCTCGGCTAAAGGCCACCCTTCGACAAGCTCAGGGTGACAACGGGGTGGCAAGCGCGCCTACCGGCCGGGGGACGCCGCGCCGCTACTTATGTCATGCTGAGCTTGTCGAAGCATCGCCAATCGCCGCAACCGCGCTACGTTTCTTCGACGACGGCGTCGAGTTCGAAGGCTGCGACGTCGTACCAGGTCTTGCCGGTTTTTAAGGTGGCTTCGATCGGGACGCTGAGTTCGAGCGCTTGTTCCATCTCGTGCTTCACGATTCGGCCGACGGCGTCGAGGTCTCGCCGTGCCACTTCGAAGATCAGCTCGTCGTGGATCTGCAGCAGCATGAGCGCGTCGAGTCCGCTGCTTTCAAGCCGGCGGTCGAGGCGGACCATCGCGAGCTTCATCAGGTCGGCGGCCGAGCCTTGCAGCGGCGCGTTCGTTGCTTCGCGCTCGGCGGCGGCCCGCAGCGGATAGTTCTTCGAGCGCAGGTCGGGCATGTACCGGCGCCGGCCGAGCAGCGTCTGCACGTAGCCGCGCTCGCGGGCTTCTTCGAGGCAGCGGTCGATGTAGCCGCGCACGCCGGGGAAGCGCTCGAAGTACGCCTCGGTCATCGCGCGCGCCGTGCCGCGGTCGATCTCGAGCCGTTGCGCGAGCCCGAAATCGGACATCCCGTAGAGCAGGCCGAAGTTGACGGACTTCGCCATCGTGCGCTGGTTCCGCGTGACCTCGGCGAACGGTCCGACGTCGAAGATGCGCCGGGCGGTGAAGTCGTGGATGTCCTGATGCTCGTGGAACGCCGCGCGCATCGCCTCATCGCCGCTCAGGTGCGCCATCAGCCGCAGTTCGATCTGCGAATAGTCCGCCGCGAGCAGCACGCGGTCGTCCGACGGCGCGACGAACGCCTTGCGCACCTGCCGTCCGACCTCCGTGCGCACGGGGATGTTCTGCAGGTTCGGGTTGGTCGACGACAGGCGGCCCGTCGCGGTCGCGGTCTGGTTGAAGATCGTGTGGACGCGGCCGTTCGCGTCGACCTGCGCCGGCAGCACGTCGACGTAGGTGCTCTTGAGCTTCGAGACTTCGCGCCACTCGAGCACCTTCGCCGCGACCGGGAAGCTCTTGGCGAGCCCTTGCAGCACGTCGGCGCCGGTCGCGTAGCCGGTCTTGTTCTGACGGCCCGCCGGCAACCCGAGCTTGTCGAAGAGCATGCGGCCGAGCTGCTGCGGGCTGCCGAGGTTGAACTCTTCCCCGGCGATCTCGTAGATTTCGCGCTGCAGCCGTTCGACCGCAGCATCGACCTGCACGGCGAGCTCGCGCAGCGCATCGCGATCGAGCGCGATCCCCGCCCGCTCCATCTTCGCCAAGACGGAGACCAGCGGCAGCTCGACGTCCGCATAGAGCGCGAGCTGCTCGCGCCGCTCCAGCTCCTCGCGCGTCTTGCGCGCGAGCAGTCCGGCAGCGTCAGCGGCGGCCGCCGGCGCGTCGTCCGGGAGCGCGCGGGCGAGGAACTCGCTCGATGCCTGACCGACGTCGGCGAAGGTGCGCGACGGGCTCAGCAAATGCGCGCCGACCATCGGATCGTCGCCGAAATACCGGATCGGCAGTTGCCCCACACGGAGGACGGTCTTGGCGTCGTGCACGATCAGGTGGGGAACGCGTTCCCACAAGGCGACGAACGCCGCGCCGACCTCCGGCGCCAAGCTCGTCGCGGAGACGTTGAACGCGAACGCCGTGCCGTCGTCCGCCGACACCGCGTAGACATCGCCGCGCAGTGCGACCGCGACGCGCTCCCGCTCCGCCGTCTCGCCGATGAGCCGCGCGAGCCTCGCGTAGTCCGGCGGATCGGTGATCGCCGTGAACGACGAATAGCGCCCCTGCAGCACTTCGTCGCTCGCGACCGGCTGCGGCGACGCGGGCGGCTCGAGCTTCGCGAGCAGCGTCTTGAACTCGAGATCGCGGTACAGCTCGTAGAGCGCGTCGTTCGAGGGCGGCGTGTAGCGTGAACCTTCCCAGTCGACGGCCACCGGCAGGTCGCGGCTGATGAGCGAGACGTCGCGGCACACGCGCGCTTGCTCACCGTACTCGCGAATCAATGCTTCGAGCTTCGGCGTTCCGGCGAGCCCAGGATTCGCCAGCAACGCGTCGAGCGATCCGGCCGTCTTGACGAGTTTGATCGCGGTCTTTTCGCCGACGCCGGGGATGCCGGGGAGATTGTCCGACGGATCTCCTTTGAGTCCGCGGTAGTCGGGCAGCTGACGCGGCTCGAGCGTGTACCGCTCGCGTACCTTCTCTTCGTCGTAGCGGCCGAGGTCGGTGATCCCGCGCCGCGTCGTCAGCACGGTCGTGCGCGCGTCGACGATCTGCAGCAGGTCGAGATCGCCCGTCACGACGAGCACGTCCTGCTGCGCCTCTTCGGCTTGGCGGGCCAGCGTCGCGATGACGTCGTCGGCTTCCTCGCCGTCCATCTCGACGATCGGGATGTCGTACGTCGCCAGGATGCGCCGCACCAGCGTGAACTGCTCGCGCAGCTCGTCCGGCGTCTCGTTGCGCTGCGCCTTGTACTGGCTGTAGAGCGCGATGCGCGCGGCCGGAAGCCCTTTGTCGAAGGCCGCGATCACGTGGGTCGGTTTCTCGTCGGCGATGATCTTGTTGACCATCATCGTGAAGCCGTAGGCCGCTTCGATCCGCATGCCGCGCGTCGTGGTGAGCTCCGGCAGCGCGAAGAAGGCGCGGTACACTAGCCCGTACGTGTCGAGCAGCATCAGCCGTGCGCTGCCCGGCGCGGCGCCGAGTGTCATCGACGTCTGCGTGCTCATCAGCGCACCTCGATCGCGAGCGTCGCGGCGCCGACGTCGCCGTCGTCGGAGACCTTCAGCACCGAGACCACGTAGCGGCCCGGCGCGTGCGGCAAGGTCACGTCGAAGCCTTCCCTCGCGGCGCGGTCGATCCGCCACACCAGCGCGTGCTCCGAAGGCGCGCCCAGCGCCTCGGCGGTCGGGGCGATGCGCTCGGTCGCGGCAAGATCGACGACGGTCGAGCGCGTCGGCACCACCGACCCATGCCAGCTGGGGTCGGTGGAGGCCGGGTTCTGCGTGGTCGTGCCGGTTCCGGCGAGCACCGCGGCGGCGTCGTCGAACGACGCCCCGTTCGAGGCGCGAGTATCCGCGAGCCTGATCGCGAGCGTCGCCCCGGCGCCTTCGTTTCCATCCGCGATCGTCACGTGCGCGACGCTGTCCGGTGCGTACGCCGGCTTGTCGGCGGCGAGCGTCGTGGCG
>CALEOJ010000181.1 GCA_937910425.1 uncultured candidate division WPS-2 bacterium | reverse complement strand
GTGTGCTCGCGGTGACGGCGCCGTCGCCGTTCGTCCTCCCGTACGCGCTCCATCTCGTGCTGTGCGCGCTCGCCGCGGCGTCGCTCGCGCTCGTCCCGGAGACGCGTTCCGCGGCGTTGCGCGACGCGGCCGTCGCGCCGAGACTGACCGGACCCGCGCGCCGCGCGTTCGTCGGCGCGACGCTGACCAGCGGAATCATCTGGTGGCTGGCCTCGCTGTTCGTTTCGATCCTTCCAGCGTTCGTCGGCGCGCTGCTCGGCGCGCGCAGCCCGGCACTCCAGGGCGGGCTCGCGCTGATCGTATTCGTCGTCTCGCCGCTCGTGCAGACGTTCGGGCGCGGGCTCTCGGATCGCGCCGCGGCCCGGGCGGGATTGATCGGCACCGTCCTCGCGCTCGCCGCGCTCCTGGGCGCGGTGCCCGCCCGCTCGCTGGCGCTGTTCGCACTCGGCAGCGTCGTCGCGGGCGCAGCACACGGTCTCGGCTATCTCGGCGCGCAAAGCCTGGTGAATCGCGTCTCGCCGCCGGCTGCGCGCGCACGGCTGTCGGCGACGTTCTACGCGGCGACGTACGTCTGCATCGGTCTTCCGATCCTCGCCGTCGGCGCGCTCACGTCGCACTTCGGACGCTACGTAGCGCTCGCCGTGGTTGCGACCGTCGTAGCGCTTGCTGCGCTGGTGCTCGCCGCGGCGCTGCCGCGAGCCGTCCGGTTGCCTGGCGAGGCGGCGGCGAATCTGACAGTGCGATGAGAATCCGAGGAAACCCCTTGACCCCCATCGCGCTCACAACTTCGCGCGCTAGCCTCTGTATATCGAACCGGAAGCGCAAGACGCCGACGGTCGTCACGAGGTACACACCAAATGCTAGGCCGAATCTCCAAGTTCATGATGGCGACGGGCGCCGCCGCCGCGATGACCACGGGCGTGATGATCCCCCGCCCCGCGTCGGCGAACACGACGACGACGCTACTCACGGCTGCGGCCGCGATCGGCGCGATCGTGCTGTTGAACAACATTCAGCACAAGCAGGCCGCCGCGAACTCGATCGTCGGGTATACGCGCAACGGCGGGACCGTGTACGCCGACGGGCGGATCGTGATGCCGGACGGGCAGACGTACTATCAGAACTCAAACGGGCAGTACGCGACCAATCAGAACGGCTACAACAACAGCTACAACAACGGCTACAACCCGCAGAATTACGGTAACGTCGCCGTGAACCCCAACAGCGTCTACAACAACGGCCAGTACGCGAACGCCGGCCGCTGGCAGAACCAGAACGGGCAGAACCAGACCCGCACCTGGCAGAACCAAAACCAGAACCAGAACCAGAACCAGCGCCGCGACGCGAACCGTAACCACTAGTCCCACCCCGCGAGCCGTCTCGTTCAGTACACTTCCCCCAGCGACTGAACGAGGCGGCTCGCCGTGAGTTAGGCCGGCACTGCCTCGCGCACCACCTCGGCGAAGCGTTCGAATGCGGTGCGGTGCAGCGCGTGCCCGTGATCGTGTAGCGTCTCGACGCGCACGAGCGGGCTCGCCTGCGAGAGGTCGCCGGCGGCGACGACCGACTCCACGCCGGCGAGCAGGACCGTCGTGGGGATCTTCAGCGCCGCGAGCCGCTGGCGCAGATCCCACGCACCGAATGGTCCGGCGGCGCCGCGGATCATCGGGTCGACGAGCACCAATGCGCGGGCGATCTTCGGTCCGCCGACCAGCGCCACGGCCCCACCCCACGAGTGGCCGACCACGGCCGCCACCGTGCCGATGCTGTCGGCGACCGAGCGCAGATCGGCGGCCAGGACATCGAGCGTCATCGGCGCCGCGGTCTCGGCATCGCCGTGCCCGCGCTGATCGTAGGCGAACACGCGGTGCGTGCTCGCCAGTGCTTCGCCCAGGCGGGTGAAGTCGCGGCGCGACGAGCTGATCCCGTGCACGCACAAGATCGCCGGGCCCGCATCGCCCCAGCACTCGACCGTCGTCGTCGCGCCGCTTTCGAGCACGACGCGCCGCGCTTCGGCGATCATCGGCTCGTCCGCCCGGGGAAGGTGAGTTCGGCGATCGCCGATTTGTCGAGCTCCCCGTGACCGGCGGCGACGAGCCGTTCGTACTGCGCCAGCGTCGCCGCCGCCAGCGGTAACCTCAGACCGGCCCGCTCGCCGAGCGCGAGTGCGATCCCGGAGTCCTTCGCCGCGTGCGCTGCCGAGAAGTAGACGTCGTGCTCGCGAGCGACCATGTCGGCTCCATCGGTCTCGAGCACGCGCGAGTTCGCACCGGTGTGCGCGAAGACGTCCATCAGCGCGGCGAGGTCGATCCCGAGGGCGGCACCGAGTCCGAGCGCTTCGGCGAGCCCCGCGGTGTTGATGTTCATCAGCATGTTCACCAGCGCTTTCACCTGCGCCGCGGTGCCGGGGCCGCCGACCCAGCGCAGCGAGACGCTCATCGACTCCAACAGCGGGCGGGCCCGTTCGAACGCGGCGGCGTCCCCGCCGCAGATCAGGTAGAGCGTACCGTCGCGCGCCTGTGGGATCGAGCTGGCCATGCAGGCCTCGATCGCGCTGGCCCCCGCCGCGCGCGCGAGCGCGTCGACCTCGACGTGCACCTCCGGCGAGAGCGTCGCGCAGTTCACGAAGATCGTGCCGCCGGCGTTGCGTAGCAGCGAGTCGCCTTCGCGCGCGAAGATCGCGCGCATCGCAGCGTCGTCGCTGACGACGGTCAGGACGACATCGGAGCCGGCGCTGACGGCGGCGAGCGATCCCGGCGCGTCGGCGCCGAGTTCGGCGGCCAGCGCCTGCGCGCGGCCGCGATCGACGTCGGAGACCGCGGCGATCGGGTAGCCGGCGTCCTTCAGGCGGCGGGCGATGTTCGCGCCCATCCGCCCGACGCCGACGACGCCGACGCGGGTCGTGCCGGGAGAGAGGGTCCGCCGCTGGCCGGTCTGCGGGCTGGTGGTCATGGCGGGCGCCCTTCTACGCGGCCGCGTCCGATCAGCTTTGCGCGGCGGCCCCTTGCGGGCTTGATATCAGTATGATATCATCGGCGGCACCATGCGTGCTTTCCCAGCGCGCCTGGACGACGGCGTGTACGCCGAACTCAAACGACGGTCGGAGACCGAACGCAAGAGCATGAACGCGGTGCTAAACGAGTCGCTGGAGCGCCACTTTCGCGGACGGTCTGATGCGAAGGCAGCGCTGCTGCGCGCACTGGCCGTGCTTGACGATAGCGAGCGGAGCAACACGTGACCGCGGCGTACAACTCTGGTTCGACCATGGCCCGCACTCTGGAATCGCTCGACCCCGGAACCCCCGTCTACGCCGGCCAGACCCGCGTGGGTGACGTCCGCGCCGTCTACGCGGAGGGGAACGCTCGCATCGCGGAGCTGCTGGTCGTGCATTGGGACGCTCGCGACGAGGACGTGGCGATCCCGACCACCGAGGTGGAGAGCGTCGACGACGACGGCGTTCAGCTGATGCGCCGGGAGTCCGATCAGTACACCGATCTCGCGCCCTTCGATGCCGAGCGGTTTCCGACGATGAAAAAACTGAAGTGATGAGCCCGCCGGCGAGCTCGGGACAGGCTGATTCATCGGCGTCCGGTGCACCGCAGACCGCGACCAAGCTGAAGTTCTCGATCGTCGTCCCGACCTACAACGAGGCGGGCGGGATCGAGAAGCTGGTCACGACCCTGCGCGACGTGTTCGAGCAGAACGGCCTCGACGGCGAGATCGTCGTGGTCGACGACAACTCCCCGGATGGGACCGGCGCGATCGTCGACCGCCTGGAGCGCGAAGGCTACCCCGTGCGCTGCCTGCACCGGCCTGGGAAGATGGGGCTCTCCTCGGGCGTCATCGACGGCTGGAGGTTCGCCCGGCCGGATTCGGCCGCGGTCGGCGCGATGGACGCCGACTTCTCGCACGACGCCTCGATCCTGCCCCGCATGGTGGCGGCGCTCCAGGACGGTGGATACGGCCTGGCGATCGGGTCGCGCTATGTCCCGGGCGGCGGGATCAGCAACTGGCCGAAGCGGCGCATCATTACCTCCCGCGTCGCGATCGCACTGGCGCAGCCGCTCACGCCGATCCGCGACATCACCTCGGGCTACTTCCTGGTCAAACGCGAAGCCCTGGAGGGGGTCGACCTCGACCCGATCGGCTTCAAGATCGGGCTCGAAGTGATCGCGAAGGCGCACTACGGGCGCGCGCTCGAGGTCCCGTACGTGTTCACCGACCGGGTCGCCGGCACGTCGAAGTTGAATCAGAACGAGATTCTGAACTACCTGAAGCAACTCGGTCGCATCTACGGCGCCCGCCTGCGGGGCAAGCGCTAACCATGCCAATGCCGGAATGGCTGCGGTTGCGGCGCGCGCAACCGGTTCCGGTCGAGGACGCCGCGCAATGGACCAAATGTCCGAAGTGCGGCACGATGATCTACCGCCCCGATCTGGCGGCCAACCTGTGGGTGTGCCCGACCTGCGCCCACCACTTCCGGATGCACGCCTTCGACCGCATCTCGATGCTGGTCGATGCCGACTTCAACGAGATCGGCGGAGAGCTTTTGCCGGGCGACCCGCTTGGCTGGACTGACAAGGTCCCGTATCCGCAGAAGCTCGCGCGCGATCGTGAGAAGTCGAAGCTCACCGAAGGCGTCGTCTGCGGGTTCGCGTCGATCGGCGGCCACCCGCTCGCGCTGGCCGTCATGGACTTCAACTTTCGCGGCGGTACGATGGGCACGGTCGTCGGCGAACGGATCACGCAGCTCTTCGAGCGCGCGCGTGAGCGCGGGCTCCCGTGCGTCGTCTTCACCGCCAGCGGCGGCGCGCGCATGGAAGAGGGCATGCTCGCGCTGATGCAGATGGCGAAGACGACGATGGCCGTGCGGCGGTTCCACGACGACGGCGGCTACTATATCAGCGTGCTCACCGATCCCACGACCGGCGGCGTCTCGGCCTCGTTCGCGTTTCAGGCCGACGTCGTGCTCGCTGAGGCGCGGGCGGCGATCGGCTTCGCCGGGCGCCGCGTGATCGAGCAGACGATACGGCAGAAGCTGCCGGAGAATTTCCAGACCGCGGAGTTCCTGCTCGAGAAGGGTGCGATCGACATGGTCCTCGAGCGCAACGTGCTCAAGGACACGCTGGTGCGGCTGCTCGATTACGGCGTCGGCGGAAAGCGGCCGGCGAACGGGCGCAACGGCGCCGCGGTGCCGGCGGTCGACGCGATCCCGCCCGCGGAGAGCCGCGCGTGAACGTCATCGTCGAGCGCGAGAAGGGGCTGATCCAGCTCGAGCAGCGCATCGACGAACTCAAGGAGCAGGCCGCGCAGCAGCCGGTCGACATGACCGCCGAGATCCGGGCGCTCGAAGCAAAGTACGCGGAGATTCAGCGCGAGATCTTCGGCAGGATGACGCCATGGCAGCGCGTCAACATGGCCCGCCATCCGAAGCGCCCGATCGGGTCCGACTACATCGCCGCGCTGGACCAATTCGACGAGCTGCACGGCGACCGTCACTTCCGCGACGATCACGCGATCGTCGGGGGATTTGCAAAACTGAACGGGCGCCGCATCATCGCGATCGCGCAAGACAAGGGCCGCGACACGAAGGAGAAGGTCTACCGCAACTTCGGGATGGCTTCGCCCGAAGGATACCGCAAGGTGCTGCGGCTGGTGCAGCTGGCCGACCACCTCGGCCTGCCGGTGGTCACCTTCGTCGATACCAGCGGCGCCGATCCGGGGATCGGCTCCGAGGAGCGTGCGCAGTCCGAGGCGATCGCGCAGTCGCTCTACGAGCTGGCCGACGCGCGCGTCCCGCTCGTCGCGTCGATCGTCGGCGAGGGCGGCTCCGGCGGCGCACTGGCGCTCGCGTTGGCCGACCACGTCCTCATCCTGCAGCACTCGGTATACTCGGTCGCGTCACCCGAAGGCGCGGCGGCGATCCTCTGGGGCGACGCTGCCCGCGCGGAAGAAGCGGCGACGCGGTTGAAGCTCACCTCCGATGACCTCCTCACGTTCGGCATCGTCGACGAGGTGATCCCCGAACCGATCGGCGGGGCGCATCGCGACGCCGCCGGGACGATCGCCCGCGTGCTCGACGCCGTCGACCGCGCGCTCGATGCGCTGATTCCGATCCCGTCGGTCGAGCTGCGCGACCGCCGTTACGCGAAGTTCCGCCGTATCGGAGCGGCCTCGCCGTGAGGGTCGCGACGCTGCTCCGACTCCTCGGCCGGCTCGGCGTCGTCTGCGTTGCGCTCGTCGCTTTTTCGGTGATCGGCGTGCAATACGCCCGGCTGATCGGGCGCAACATCGCGCTCGCGCACGAGCTGCGCGACGTCGAGCACGACGTCGCCTTGCTCAA
Source organism: uncultured candidate division WPS-2 bacterium (assembly GCA_937910425.1). Lineage (GTDB taxonomy): Bacteria > Vulcanimicrobiota > Vulcanimicrobiia > Vulcanimicrobiales > Vulcanimicrobiaceae > Vulcanimicrobium. Next base: position 2,104 of record CALEOJ010000181.1, on the reverse strand, counting down.
GGTCAAGCGCGTCCAGCAGGAGCGCGACATCCGTCGCCTCTCCGATCCGGGCGGTGCGATCCCCGAGATCCACGACCGCCTGCACCTTGTCGGCGAGCACGAGGCGATCATCTACCTCAAGCGCGGAAAAACGCCGTGAGCGAGCGCGTCCGCGGGAGCGTGATCAACGTCCACAACCTGGGCGCGACGGTCCGCCTCGAGGACGGCCGCCTCGTCGCAGCACCGATCGGCGACGTCAACAAGAATCGCGCGGCGTACACGCGGGCGCTCGACCACAAAGAGGCCACGCTTCCCTTCGACCTGGTGGGGAAGATGGTCGTCCTGGCCCAGACACGCATCGACGAGGTCACGCCGACGACCGAGGTCCCCGCACTCACCGATCCGTCGTTCGAAGCGCAGATCGCCGCCTACCTCAAGTCGACCGAGGAATGGGCGCCGCCGGACCGGCCGCAGCCGTTCGAGCGCCATTTGGTCCGCAAGCAGCACCGCGCGAAGTTCTTCGAGAGTCGCGAGGCCTAGCGCCGAGGCCGCAGCGTGCGGCTTCGCGAACTGTGCGCATCATGGCGGTGAAAGGCGCGCGCGTCGACCCGGTCAAAGTTCCCGGTTCCTTTGTACGTTTGCAAGGTGCGTACTCGGGGCTTCGGGCCGCGGAGCAGCGCGTCGCCGACTTCATCCTGAAGGCCCCGGACGAGCTGATCTACCTGACGGTGACGGAACTTGCCGAGCGGACGCATACCAGCGAGTCGACGGTCGTGCGCCTGTGCCAGAAGATCGGCTACAAGGGTTATCAGGAGTTCAAGATCGTGCTGGCACGCGATCTGGTCGAAGAGACGACGGAGATCTACGCGGCGATCGAGCCGGGCGACGACCTCGCCACCGTCAAGACCAAGGTCTTCCAGGCCAACGCGCAGGCGCTCCGCGATACGATCGAAGTGCTCGACGACGGCGAGCTGCAGCGCGCGGTCGACGCTTTGGCGAACGCGCGGCGCGTCGAGTTCTACGGCGTCGGCGGCAGCGCCCCGCTCGCCCTCGACGCGTACCACAAGTTCCTCAAGCTCGGGCTGCAAGCGATCGCGCTCTCCGACGGCGACCTGATGGCGATGTCGTCCTCGCTGCTCGGAGCGGAGGACGTCGCGCTGGGGATCTCGCACACCGGCGCCAGCCGCGACGTCACCGACGCGCTCGGTCGCGCGAAGGCGCACGGAGCGACGACGGTCTGCATCACGCATCGCCCGTCGTCGCCGATCACGAAGGTCTCGGACGTCGTGCTCGTCACGGCGGCGCAGCAGACGGCGTTCCGCAGCGACGCCAGCTCGAGCCGTATCGCGCAGCTCACGATCGTGGACACGCTCTACGTCGGCGTCGCGAACAAACACCACGAGCGGTCGCTCGAGATGATCCAGCGCACGCGCGAGGCAACCGCGTCCAAGCGCTACTGAAGACGGCGCGGAACCGCTGGCGCGTGTCGGGTCGGCGAGCGGGACAGCGCTTCGACGCGGAGCACGGCGTGACGACCGAAGCGCTGGTGTTCCTGGGCGAGCTCGATCCCGAGGCGATCGGGCCGGCGCTCGAACATGCGACGCATTACGAACCGACGCCGGTCGCGCAGGCCGACGCCCTGCTCGACCTCTCGCCGCTCCCGCCGGCGAGCGCGACGTTCGTCGATCTCGGCGCCGGGATGGGACGCGTCGTCTTGCTCGCCGCGCGGCGGCCGTTTCGCGCGGTGATCGGCGTCGAGGTCTCGCCCGCGCTGGCGGAGATCGCGCGCGAGAACCTCGCTTCGGCGCACGATCCGCGCCGCGTCGCGACCGACGTGAAGATCGTCCGCGCCGACGCGGCCGACTACGCCTTTCCGCGCGGCGACCTCGTCGTGTTCATGTACAACCCGTTCCGAGCGCCGGTCCTGAGCGCCGTCCTCGCGACGCTCGCTGCGGCCGAGGAGCCGCGCGAGGTCGTGCTGCTCTATCACACACCGCTCGAACGAGCGACGATCGACGCGGGCGGCGCGTTCGATCTCGTCGCCGACCTGGGCTTCGGCCTCGTCTACCGTCTGCGCCGCTGAGCGTCAGTTGTCGCGCACGCCGACTTCGTCGAGGTGGCGCAG
>CALEOJ010000180.1 GCA_937910425.1 uncultured candidate division WPS-2 bacterium | reverse complement strand
GGCGCGACGGCGCGCGACGCGCACCGCGCGGTCGGCGAGCGCGTGCTGCTGGCCGAGGAGCACGGCCGCCCGCTCGACCCCAGCGACGCCGCGGCGCTCGACGTCCCATCGGCCCCGGTCGACCCGCTCGGTTCGGTGCTCGGCAAGCGCACCGCAGGTTCGACGCATCCGGACGCGGTCGCGGCGTCGCTCGCCGCCACGCGCGAGGCGATCGCCGGGTTGTCGGAGACGTTCGCATGATCACCGCCCACGTCGTCGGCGCGAGCGGCTACGCCGCCGCCGAGCTCATCCGCATCATCGACCGCCATCCGTCGGTCGCCCTCGGCGTCCTCGAGAGCCGTTCGCAGCCCGGCACGCCGGTCGCCGACGTCTTCCCGTGGCTGCCGCACGTGCACGTCGCGCTCGAGGAGACCGGCACGGCCCTGGCGCGCGTCCGCGAGGACGACGTCGTGTTCCTGGCCGGCGGCCACGAACTGGCCCGCGCCCAGGCCCCGGGGTTCCTCGCCAAGGGCGCGCGCGTCGTCGACCTCTCCGACGCGTTCCGCTTGCACGCGAACGCCGGCGACGCGGTCTACGGTTTCCCCGAACGTTATCGCGACCGCATCGCCGGCGCGCGGCTGGTCGCCAACCCGGGCTGCTACGTCACCGCCGCGCTGCTGGCGCTCGTCCCGCTCGAACCGCTCGCGGACCGGATCGCGAACGTGGTGATCGACGCGAAGAGCGGGATCACCGGCGCGGGCCGGACGCCGTCGGTGCCGTCGCTGTTCGCGGAAGTCGACGGCGACGTGCGCGCGTACGGCCTCGCCGGCCACCGCCACGGCACCGAGATCGTGCAGGAAGCGCGTGAGGCCGGCATCGCCGCGCCGATCGTGTTCTCACCGCACGTCGTGCCGCTGCGGCGCGGGATCTTGGCCGACATCTACCTGATCCCGCGCGCCCCGATCGCCCGCGAACAAGTGCTGGCGCTCTACCAGCGGTTCTACGCGGCGAGCCCGTTCGTCACGGTGTTCCGCGACCTGCGCGCCCCGCATCTTCCGGCGCTCGAAGGGACGAACGATGCGCACCTCGCGGTCGCCGAGCGCGAGGGTGTCATCCACGTGCTGTCCGCGCTCGACAACCTCGGCAAAGGTGCCGCCGGACAGGCGATCCAGAACATGAACATCCTACTCGGCCTCCCGGAGGAGACAGGTCTCGATGCCCGCACAACAGTCGGCTGAACAGCATGGTAATGGTGTCACCCTGAGCTCGTCGAAGGGTCAGGATGACACGTCGGTGCGCCTCATCCAGGTGCGCGGCGGCCTCGGTGCCGTTCCGGGCCTGCGGATGACCGGCGTGCACGCGGGGATCAAGAAGCGCAAGAGCGACCTCGCATTGATCGTGCTCCCGGGGCCGCACGTGTGCGCCGAAGTCATCACGACCAACGAGATCAAAGCGGCGCCGCTGCTGGTAACGACGGCGCATCTCGCGACCGACGGCGACGCGATCGGTGCGATCGTCTGCAACGCCGGCTGCGCGAACGCGTGCACCGGCGAGCGCGGCCTCCGCGACGCCGAGAACACCGCTCGGCACGCGGCGACGCTGCTCGGACTGCGCGCGGCGCAGATCGTGGTCGCGTCGACCGGCGTGATCGGCGTGACGCTGCCGATGGACCGCCTCTCGAAGGGGCTCGACCGCGCGTACAAGCAGCTCTCCGAAGGACCCGAAGCGGCGTTCGACGCCGCCGAGGCGATCATGACGACCGACCACGTCCCGAAGCTGGCCGCCTACGCCTGGCACGAGAACGGCAAGCGCCGCGTGATCGGCGGGATCGCCAAAGGCTCGGGGATGATCGCTCCCAACATGGCGACGATGCTCGCGTTCCTGGTGACCGACGCCGCCGTCTCGCGCGCGTCGCTGACCGACGCGCTGCGCGAGGCCGCCGACGGCACGTTCAACATGATCTCGGTCGACGGCGACATGTCGACCAACGACGCAGTGTACTGTTGCGCGAAACCGGGCGAAGCCGAGGCAACGCCGGGTCTGCGCGCGGCGCTGTCCGCCGTGTGCCGCGACCTCGCGGTGGCGATGGTCAAGGACGGCGAAGGCGCGACCAAGACGCTCACCTTCACGGTGACCGGCGCGCGCGATGAGGCGCAGGCACGCAAGATCGGGCGCGCCGTGATCAACTCCAGCCTGGTGAAGACCGCGCTCTACGGCGAGGATCCGAACTGGGGCCGCATCGTCGCCGCCGCCGGCTCGGTCGGTGCGGGGATGAACCCCGACACCTGGTCGCTCTACCTCGGCGAGGGGACCTGGGTCGAGCGCGGCGCGATCGAGGCGATGAGCGAAGCCGAAGCGCACCGCAACCTCGAAGAACCCAACGTCGACGTGCGCCTCGACCTCGGCATCGGCGACGCAACCGCGACCGCCTGGGGCTGCGACCTCACCAGCGACTACGTGCGCATCAACGCGCACTACCGCACTTGACTTCGTCAAGCGCTGGCGGTCCTCGCTACGCTGCGGTCCGTTCAAAGGAATAGTTGAATGATCCCGATGGTAAACCGCGGAGCGCGTCTGGTGACGCAGCATCCGCATCTGATGCAAAACTACGGGCGGCTCGAGATCAACATCGTCCGCGGCAACGGGTGTTGGCTCTACGATGAGTCGGGGAATTCGTACCTCGATCTGGTCGCCGGGATCGCGGTCTGCGCGCTCGGCCACGCCCACCCGCGGATCGCGCGTGCCGTCGCCGAACAGGCCGCGACGCTCGTGCACGTCAGTAATCTCGTGCATCACGAGCCGGCGGGGACGCTCGCCGACCGGCTCGCGGAGCTCTCCGGCTTCGATGCGGTCTTCTTCTGCAACAGCGGCGCCGAAGCGAACGAAGCGGCGATCAAGCTCGCGCGCAAACATGCGTGGCGGCGCGGCGAGAAAGACCGCAACGTCATCCTCGCCGCAAGGGGCTCGTTCCACGGGCGCACGATGGGCGCGCTCGCGGCGACCGACAACCCAGCGTACCACGAGGGTTTCGAGCCGCTCCCGCGCGGCTTCGAGTTCGTTCCGTTCAACGACGTCGCGGCGCTCGACGCCGCGATCGGCCCGACGACGGCGTGTTTCCTCGTCGAGCCCGTGCAGGGTGAGAGCGGCATCGTTCCGGCGACCCGCGAGTACCTCGAAGCGGCGCGGCGGCTGTGCGACGAGCGCGGTGCGCTGCTGATCTTCGACGAGGTGCAGTGCGGGATGGGGCGGCTGGGCCCGCTGTTCGCGTTCGAACACTTCGGTGTGAAGCCCGACGCGTTCACGTTGGCGAAGTCACTCGCCAACGGTCTGCCGATCGGCGCGCTCATCATGCGCGGCGACGCGGCGTCTTCGCTGCAGCCCGGCGATCACGGCACGACCTTCGGCGGATCGCCCGTCCCGGCGGCGGCGGCGTTGGAGCACCTGAAGATCCGCGACGTGCTCGACCTCGAGGAGCACGTCCGCGTCGCCGGCGCGTTGCTGCGCGCGGAACTCGCCGCGATCGCGACGGAGCTCGACGCGGTGTTCGAGCAGCCGCGAGGGATCGGGCTGATGCTCGGACTTCCGGTGCGCGAACCGCACGTCGCGAAGGATTTCGTCGCGCACGGACTCGACCACGGCGTCTTCCTCAACGCGGCCGGCCGCAACACGCTGCGTTTCGTCCCGCCGCTGATCATCTCGGCCGACGAAATCCGCGACGCAGCCCAGCGGCTGCGCGGAACGATCGCCGCAACCCTTCGAGGCTAGCAACCGGACGTTTCGCGGCCCCTTTTCGACGGCTCGCAGTCCGGTTTCGGCATCCCACGGCGCTTGGCGAGACGACCGGGCGCGGGTACGATACAGTCGCAAGCTATGGCAGCTCCATCGGTCGCCGAGGTCTCCGCGCATCGTGACGCGGTCGAAACCTACGCCGTCGTCGGCGCGGGGGCGATCGGCGCGTACGTTGGGGCCTCGCTCGCGCGGGCCGGCGCGGACGTCACGCTGGTCGCGCGCGGCGTTCACCTCGAGGCGATGCAGCAGCGCGGCGTGCGCGTGCTCTCCGATCGCGGCGACTTCCAGGTCGAGGTCAAGGCGACCGACGACGCCACCGCCGACGGCCCGTTCGACTGCATCATCGTCGCGCTGAAAGGTCACCAGCTCGCCGGGATGCTGCCGACGATCGAGCGGATGTCCCATGCGAACACCCGGATCATCCCGATGCAGAACGGCATCCCGTGGTGGTATTTCCAGCGCCACGGCGGGCCGCTCGAGGGGCTGGCCCTGGAGAGCGTCGATCCGGGCGGCCGGCTCGCGAACGCGTTCGATCCCGACCGCCTCATCGGCTGCGTCATCTACTCGTCGACCGAGCTCGAAGCGCCCGGCGTGATCCGCCACATCGAAGGGACGCGCTACGCGCTCGGCCGGCCCGACGGCGGCACCGATCCGTACATCGCCGGGGTCGCCGCCGCGATGACCGCCGGCGGCCTGAAGGCGCCGGTCGAAGCCGACCTGCGCTCGCAGATCTGGCTCAAGATCCTCGGCAACGCTGCCCTCAACCCGATCTCGGCGCTGACCCACGCGACGATCGCCGGGATGCTGCGCGACCCCTCGATCGAGGCGCTGATCCGCGAAATCATGACCGAGTGCACGGCGGTCGCCGCGGCGATCGGGATCGAGCTGCCGGTCTCGATCGACAAGCGGATCGACGGCGCACGCCGCGTCGGCGAGCACAAGACCTCGATGCTCCAGGACGTGGAGCGCGGACGCCCGCTCGAGTACGACTGCATCAGCGGCGCGGTCGTGGAGCTCGGCCGCATCCTCGGAATCCCGACCCCGGCGACTAGCCACGTCCACGTGCTGACCCGGCTCTTGGACATCTCGCTGAGCGTCTAGCGCCGCCTGTCGATTCCGGGCCGGCTCGTTCGTCCTTGGCTCGGATGCACGACATCCGCACTGCACGAGAGGGACGACGATGAAATACATGCTGCTGATTTACGGCCCGCCGCGGGACCGCGAACCGACCCCCGAGGAGTGGGCGGCGTCGATGCCCGCCTGGGAGGCGTTCGGTCAGGGACTGCGCGACCACAACGCCTACGTCGACGCGGCGCCGCTCGCGCCGACCGCGAGCGCGACGACCGTGCGGGTCCGCAACGGACAACGCGCGGTGACCGACGGCCCGTTCGCGGAGACGAAGGAATGGCTCGGCGGGTACTACATCATCGACGTGCCGTCGCTCGACAACGCGATCGAGGCGGCTGCGATGTGCCCGGGGGCGAAGGACGGCTCGGTGGAGATCCGGCCCCTTGTCGACCTCGGCGACTGACGCTGCACAACGGGTCGCACGGTGCTTTCGCGAGGACGCGGGACGCACCGTCGCGACCTTGTCACGCGCGCTCGGCGACATCGAAAGCGCCGAGGACGCGCTGCAAGAGGCCTATCTCGCTGCGCTCGAGCGCTGGCCGCGCAGCGGGTTCCCGGCGAATCCGTCGGCCTGGATCCTCGCGACGGCGCGGAACCGCGCGATCGACCGCCTGCGGCGCGAACGCGTCGGCCGCGAAAAGCTGCGGCGCCTCGCCGCGCTGGAGATCCCGCCTGCGCCGCGCGACGTCTTCGAGGGCGATGCGATGACCGCGATCCCCGATGACCGCCTCAGCCTAATCTTCGCGTGCTGCCACCCCGCGCTCGGCATCGAGGCGCGCATCGCGCTGACGCTGCGCACGCTGGCGGGACTGACCGTCGAGGAGATCGCCGACGCGTTTCTGGTGCCGCACGCGACGATGGCGCAGCGCGTGGTTCGCGTCAAGCGCAAGATTCGCGAATCGGTGATCCCGTTCGACGTTCCGCCCGCGGAGCGTCTCGTCGAACGGCTCGACGACGTCTGCACGGTGCTGTATCTGATCTTCAACGAAGGGTACTCCGCGTCGGCCGGTGACCGGCTGATCCGCCGCGAGCTCTGCGACGACGCGATTCGCCTTGGCCGCGTGCTCGCTACGCTGATGCCGCAGGAGCCCGAGGTGATGGGACTGCTGGCGCTGATGCTCTACCACGACTCGCGCCGCGACGCGCGCGTCGCGTCCGACGGTTCGATGGTGACGCTCGTCGACCAGGATCGATCGACGTGGGACCGCGCGAAGATCGTCGAAGCGAACGCGCTGCTCGAAGCTGCGTACCGCCACCGCGCGCCGGGGCCGTATCAGCTCCAGGCGGCAATATCCTACGCGCACGCCAGCGCACCGACGGCAAGCGCGGTCGACTGGCATTCGATCGCCGCCCTCTACGCGCACCTGGAGCGGATGACGCCCTCGCCGGTCGTCGCGCTGAACCGCGCGGTCGCGATCGGCTATGCCGACGGACCCGCGGCCGGGCTCGCCGCGCTCGACGCGCTGCCGCAGGACGCGCTCGCCGACTATCATCTGTACCACGTCGCACGAGCCGACGCGCTCGCCCGCCTCGGCCGCACCGCCGAGGCCCGCGCGGCCTACCAAGCCGCCCTCACCGGCACGCTGAACGCGGCGGAGCGCGCCTACCTTCGCTCGAAGGTCGCCGGGACCCGGGAAACCACAGTGACGGAGGAGACCCAATGACGATGCGGATCAACCATCTGGCGGTGCTCGTTGCCGCGATCGCGTACTATCTGTTCAGCGCGGTCTGGTTCATCATCCTCAGCAAGCAGTGGCAGGCGTACACCGGTCAGGCAGCCGCCGCCGCGCCGAGCACCTACATCATCTCGTTCGTCCTCGCGATCATCTTCGCGTACGTCGTCGCAATGGCGCTCGCCGACAGCGACAACCCCAACATGGTGCGGCACGGAATCGAGTTCGGCGTGTTCATAGGCGCCGGGATCTGGGCGCTGAACCTCCTGAACCTGACGCTATACGAAGGACGGCCGCTCGGTCTGTGGCTGATCGACGCGCTCCACGTCATCATCGGGATGGCGATCATGGGTGCGATCATCGGCGGCTGGCGCAAGCGCACGGCGTAGTGGATTTCACCGCCTTCTACGAGCGGATCGACGGCGAGACGTTTCGTGCGACGCGCGCGACGTCGAGCCCGTGGGACGATCGGCTGCAGCACGGCGGCCCGCCCACCGCGCTGATCGCGCACGTCGTGCGGGCCGTCCATCCGCGCGACGACATGCGGATCGCGCGGATCGCCTCGGAATTCCTCGGGCCGATCCCGGTCGGCGTGATGCGTGTGAAGACCCGCGTCGTGCGCCCGGGAAAGCGCATCGAGATGGTAGAGGGGACGCTCGAATGC
>CALEOJ010000179.1 GCA_937910425.1 uncultured candidate division WPS-2 bacterium | reverse complement strand
TGGGACGCCTCGTCCGACGCGATCCGCCGCGCGCCGAGCGTCGACTTCCGCTCTTCGTCAACCGGCGCCGCCTCGTCACCGAAGAGGCCGAACTCGTCGTCGAACGCGCTCATGCGCTAGGACGCCTTCTTGCTCTTCGGGGCGCGCTTCGTCTCGGAGATCGGCCCGCGTTCGACGAGCCCGAGCTCGGCGAACAAGCGCCGCACCGGGTCCGACGGCTGCGCGCCCTTGGCGAGCCACTGCTTCGCCTTATCCTGATCGACGACGAGCGTCTTCGGCTCGGTCCGAGGATTGTAGTGCCCGAGGATCTCGAGGAACCGTCCGTCGCGCGGCGAGCGCGCGTCGGCGACGACGAATCGGTACGTCGGCTGCTTCTTGGCGCCCATGCGCCGGAGTCTGATCTTGACCATGATCGCTTTCTCGGTGATTACCGCCCGATACCGAGCGGGAGTTTGGGGAAACGGCCCTTCTTCATGCCGCCGAACTGCTTCATCATCTGCCGGGACGACTCGAACTGCTTCACCAGCCGGTTGACGTCCGCGACCTGCGTCCCGCTGCCGACGGCGATCCGTTTGCGGCGGGAGCCGTTGAGGATCTCGGGCCGATCGCGCTCGCGGCGCGTCATCGAGCAGATGATCGCTTCGACCTTCGAGACGTCTTTCTCGTCGATGTTGACGTCCTTCGGCAGCGCTTTCGAGAGCCCCGGGATCATCTTCATGATATCCGTCATGGACCCCATCTTGCGCACCTGGCGGAGCTGCTCCAGGAAGTCGTCGAGCGTGAACTGCGACTTCCGCAGCTTCTTCGCCAGATCTTCCGCCTGCTGCTCCGAGTAGACCGACTGGGTCTTCTCGATCAGCGTGAGCACGTCGCCCATCCCGAGGATGCGCGAGGCGAGGCGGTCCGGATAGAACTGCTCGAGCGCGGTGACCTTCTCGCCGGTGCCGACGAACTTGATCGGCGCCCCGGTCATGCGATGGATCGAGAGCGCCGCGCCGCCGCGGGCGTCGCCGTCCATCTTCGTCAGGATCACGCCCGTGATCCCGAGCCGGTCGTTGAACGTCTTGGCGACGTTGACCGCCTCTTGCCCGGTCATCGCGTCCGCGACGAACAGGATCTCGGTCGGTTTCACCGCCGCCTTGATCGACTCGAGCTCCGCCATCAGGCGCTCGTCGATCTGTAGCCGGCCGGCCGTGTCGATGATGACGGTCGGGATACCGAGCCGGCGCGCTTCCGCGACGCCGTCACGCGCGATCTTCACCGGATCGCCTTGACCCTGGTCGAACACCGGCAGATCGATCTGCTTGCCGAGCGTCTTGAGCTGATCGATCGCCGCCGGGCGGTAGACGTCGGCCGCAACGAGCAGCGTGCGCCGGCCTTGCTCCTTGAGGCGCAGCGCGAGCTTCCCCGCCTGCGTGGTCTTGCCGGAGCCCTGCAGACCGACCATCACGTACACGGTAGGCGGCGTGTCGCTGTACGTCAGCCGCGCCGCGGCGCCGCCCATCAGCTCGACCAGCTCGTCGTAGACCAGCTTGATGACGGTCTGCGCCGGGCTCAGCGATGTAAAGACGTCGCTGCCGACCGCCTTCTCTTTGATCGCCGTGACGAACTCTTTGGCGACCGGAAGCGCGACGTCGGCTTCGAGCAGCGCGATGCGGACCTCGCGCAATACCTCAGCGACGTCCGACTCGGAGAGTCGGCCGCGGTTCGCCAGCCGGTCGAAGATCGCGCCTAAGCGCTCGCTGAGGGCCTCGAGCATCAGTGTTGAGGTTACGCGCCCTTTGCGGCGTTGACGGCGTCGATCTTCTGGACGGCGTCGCCGACCGTCTTGATCTTCTCGGCTTCCTCATCGGGGATGTCGATGCTGAACTCGGTCTCGAATGCCATGACCAGCTCGACCTGATCGAGCGAGTCCGCGCCGAGGTCATCCGTGATCGACGCCTCCGGCGTGACCTCGTTCGCTTCGACGCCGAGTTGTTCGACGATGATCTTCTTGACGCGATCGAATGTGTCAGCGGCCATGTTACTTCGTATTTCTCCTGATAGAACCGAGCGTGTTGTTGCGCGCGCCCTCGCGCGCCGTGAAACCAAGCATTACATCAAAACACCGCCGTCGACGACCAGCGTTTGGCCGGTGACGTACCGGGCGGCGTCGGAGGCGAGGAAGGTGACGACGGGAGCGACGTCCTCGGGTGTGCCCGCGCGCCCGAGCGCGATCGTGTTGAGGTAGTGTTCGCGCGCGGCGCCCGGCATCTCGGAGGTCATCGCCGTCTCGATCAGACCCGGCGCGACGGCGTTGACGCGGATGTTGCGCGACCCGAGCTCTTTCGCGAGCGACTTGGCGAGACCAAGCAGGCCCGCTTTGGTGGCGGCATAAGCGCTCTGGCCGGGGTTCCCGGCCAGCCCGACGATCGAGGACACGAAGACGATCGAGCCGCTGCGCTGCTTCATCATGGGCTTCGCGACGGCGGCGCTGAGGTAGAAGGCCGACTTGAGGTTGACGTCGATCAGGCGGTCGAGATCCGCGCTCTTGAAGCGCAGGATCAAGCCGTCCTTCGCCTGCCCGGCGTTGGCGACCGCGACGTCGACGCGGCCGCTCTCGGCCAACACCGCGGCGATCGCCGCGCTAACGGCCTCTTCGTCGCTCACGTCGGCGACGTGCATCGTCACCCGCGCGCCTTCACGAGCCGCCAGGCAAGCGACCTTCGTCTCGCCGAGCGCGAGGGTGTCGCGGCCGAAGAGCGCGAGGTCGGCGCCGGCACGCGCCAGATCGACCGCGATCGCGCGCCCGATCCCGCGGCTCGCGCCGGTGACGACGGCGACTTTTCCGGTCATGCCGCGTCCGAGCGGAGCTGCACGCGCAGCTGCTCGATCCCGGCGGCGTCGGAGACGGTGATCGCCTTGGGCGCACCTTCGATCCGCTTGAACATTGGCGCCAGCACCGGCGAGGCTCCGAACTCGACGATCAGGTCGAGACCGAGCGCAACCAGCGCCAACGCGGTGTCGTGCCACACGACTTCGTCGGTGACCGAGCGGATCAGATTGGTCTTGATCTGCTCGATATCCGTGTACGGTTTGGCCTCGACGTTCGAGATGACGGTGAAGCGCGGCAGCAGCACGGTCGCCGCCGTCACGTGCGGCGCGAGCTCGCGCTGCGCCGGATCCATGAGCACGCTGTGCCACGCCCCGCTCACGTTGAGTGGGATGACGCGCTTCGCGCCGGCTTCGAGCGCGCATTCGCCGGCGACGCGCACCGCCTCCGCATCGCCGCTGATCACGATCTGACCCGGCGCGTTGAAGTTGGCGAGCTGCACGCGGCCGGCGCCGCTTCGTGAGGCGCGCGCGACCACGGCGCGCAGCGTCTCCGGCGCGATCCCCAAAACCGCCGCCATCGTGCCGTGCGCGAGCGCGGCGGCGCGCTGCATGGCAAGCCCGCGCTGGTTCACCAGCGCGAGCGCCGTCTCGAACGTCAGCGAACCGGACAGCGTGAGCGAGCAGAATTCAGCGAACGAGTGGCCGGCGCTCGCGAGCGGATCGAGCGCATCGCCGACCGCGTACGCGAGCGCGACGTTCGTCACGAAGATCGCCGGCTGCGCGTAGCGCGTCTCGGTCAGCTTCTCCGCCGGTCCGTGCTCGCACACCGCGAGCAAATCGTAGCCGAGGATCGTCTTCGCGGCGCTGAAACACTGCGCGGCCGCCGGGTACGCGCGCGCTGCGTCGACCCCCATCCCGACCGCCTGCGAGCCCTGTCCGGGAAAGATCACCCCGACCCGCATGTTAGCCGGCCTTGCCGTTCTTAGAGAATGCCGCCTTCACGTCGCCGTTCCACCGCCAGGCCACGGCGCCCCAGCTGAGCCCGCCGCCGAAGCCGACGAACAGGATCACGTCGCCGTCCTTGAGCTTGCCGGCGGCAACGGTCTCGGAGAGCGCGATCGGGATCGACGCGGAGCTGGTGTTCCCGTAGCGATCGATGTTGATGATGACGCGCTCGGCCGGCATGTCGAGGTGCTTCGCGGCGGCGTCGATGATGCGGCGGTTCGCCTGGTGCGGGATCAGCCAGGTGACATCGCGCGGCGCGATATTGGCGCGGTCGAGCGCGATGTTGGTCGCCTCGATCATCTTGGTCACGGCGAAGCGGAAGACTTCGCGTCCGTTCATCACGACCTTGTTGCGCTTGGTCGCGATGTCTTCGGCGCTGATCGGCGCGGTCGCGGTACCGCCGACCTCGACGTAGAGGTTCTTCGGGTTCGAGCCGTCCGCGCCGAGCTCGGAGGCGAGGAACGAGTCGTGTTCGCTCGCTTCCAGCACGACCGCGCCGGCGCCGTCACCGAACAGCACCGCGGTCGAGCGGTCTTCGTAGTTGATGATGCGCGAGAGCTCTTCGGCGCCGATCAGGAGCACGCGCTTGAAGACGCCGGTACGCACGAGGCTCGACGCGACCGTGAGCCCGTAGATGAAGCCGCTGCAGGCGATCTCGATGTCGAACGCCGGGACGCCCCGGATCCCGAGCTTCGAGCCCACGATGCAGGCGGTGGCGGGAAACGTGTAGTCCGGCGTGACGGTCGCGACGATCACGCAGTCGAGATCCTTCGGCTCGATCCCGGCCGAGGCGATCGCATTGCGCGCGGCGAGCACAGCAATCTCGCTGGTCGGCTCGTCGACGGTCGCGACGTGCCGCTCCTTCATCCCGGTGCGCGTGGTGATCCACTCGTCCGACGTATCGAGCATGCGCTCGAGATCGGCGTTGGTGAGGACCCCCTTTGGCACGTGGTGCCCGACGCCCGCGATGCGGACTCCGCTCTGGTTCAACCTATCGAACTAACCGTGGCTGTGACCGGCGTGCTCATCCTTCGCTACGACCTGGCGCCCGTCGTACGTGCCGCAGAAGTCGCACACGAAATGCGGTTTCTTCGGCTGGTGGCACTGCGGGCACTCGACCGTCGTCACCGGGTTGAGCTTCCAATTCGCAGCGCGGCGGCTACGCGTCTTGGATCGAGGGGTCTTCCACTTGAGGTTCGCCATGATCGCCTTCCGTTATTCCTATTTCGCAGGTGCATCCGCCGCCCGCGTTCTTGCTCCGGCCGCACGTGCCGCACAATCCGCGACAGTTCTCGCCGCACGTCAGGATCAATGGAAGCGCGCTGGTCACGAGTTGTCTCACCAGATCGCCCACATCCAGGGCCTTGCCGCTCAGTACGTTGTTCTCGCCGAATGGGTCGCTCGTCCCGCCCGGCGGATCGAAACGCTCCTCGACCTCGACCGTCATCGGGAGGACGACGTCCTCCAGACACCGGTCGCACTGCCCCTCGGCGACCACCTCGATGGTCCCGCGGATGTCCAGCCCCCGATCGACGCGCCGCATATCGAGGCGGACGTGCGCCGGCTGCCGGAACGTGATGGTGGAGAACGGCGGAACCTCGACCCGTTCGTCGAGAGACATCGGCCGCCCCGCGAACAGGATGGAGCCGACGTCAATGACCAGTGAAGAACCCATACCATAGAACGAGGTCCCCCGCGAGGAGAACCCCATGCAACTGACCTATGGTAGACCACGCCGGGGCCCTTGTCAACGCGAGCGGTCGGCGTGATCGGGCCCGTGCAATGGACACCTACCTGACCGTCGCCTACGGCTCCGAGATCACGGCCGCGGCGACCCGCCACCACCTCGAGCCCCGCTTGCTCGCCGCCGTCGCCGCCCAGGAGACCGGCGGCCCCGGGGCCGACTCGGGCCGCAACATCGTCGGCGACGCCGGCCACGGCCACGGACTCTTCCAGATCGACGACCGCTGGCACGCCTTTGCCCGCAGCCCCGCCGCGATGGATCCGGCGAGCAACGCCGACTACGCGGCCGGGATGCTGGAGTCGAACCTGAACCGCTACGGCGACCTGCGTTCGGCGCTCTCCGCCTACAACGCGGGCTCGCCCGGCGCGACCGGAACCCGTACCGACTGGGGCGACGGCCAGCCGGCCGGCTACGCCGACTCGGTCTTCCGCCACTACGCCCAGCTCGGCACCGATCCGAACGCCTCCGCCGCGACGGCGCCGGCCGCCGGGACCGCCGACTCATCCGCCGGGCTCGACCAGCTGCGGGCGCTCGCCGGACAGCTTGGCGGCTCGTCGCCGACCACC
>CALEOJ010000178.1 GCA_937910425.1 uncultured candidate division WPS-2 bacterium | reverse complement strand
ATGCACGGCCGGCGCGTGGCGCAGCAGCGACGCGGTCTCGGGTAGCCGCAGCAACCGCAGTCCGTCGAGGAGCAGCGGAAGCACCGCGACCGCCGCGATCGTGCTTCCGGCTGCGATCATCGCGACGCGCGAGGCGCCGCGAACGAGCGCGCGCGGAAGCGCGACGCTGGCGATCGCGGCACCGGCCGCGGCGAAGAAGAGAAGCTGGGCGACGAGCGCCCAGACCGTCGTTCCCGCCGGGATCCCGAAGACGATGAAGTAGGCGAACCGCGCGAACCCTTGCGCGAGGGCGACCGCGACCGCGCGCAGCTGGAGATACGCCGCGACGAGCAGCGGCGGCACCTCGGCGCGCGTGAGCAGCAGTGCTTCGGCGCGCGAGGAGAAGACGCCGAGCCAGCGCGACGTGCCCGTCGCCAGCACCAGGCCGAACGCGAGCGCGAAGCCGCACACCCAGAGGTCGTTCACGGCGAGCGCGAAGAGCGGCGGCGGTCCCGCCGCATGATGCGCGCGCGGCGTGGTCTTGATGAACGCGAAGCCGAGGATCGCGACTGCGTAGAGCGCCCACATCGCCAGCCGGCCCGGACGCGTGGGGAGCGAGCGAAGTGCGTTGACCAGCGCGTGCCGGTCACCGTACGAGAGAGCGATCAGCCCCTTCACGAGCGGGTCACGTCGAGGAAGACGTCTTCGATCGAGCCGTCGCCGCGGCGCGCGCGCAGCTCGTCGATCGTCCCGCTCGCGACCAGCCGCCCGCGGTCGAGCACCAGCATGCGATCGCACATCGCCGCCGCGTTCTCGAGCAAGTGCGTGCTCACCAGGATCGCGTGTCCGTCGGCGCGTAGCGCGGTCATCAGCGCGCGCAGCTCGCGCTGACCGAGCGGATCGAGCCCGATCATCGGTTCGTCGAGCAGCAGCACCGGCGTGCCGCCGAGCACGGTCGCGGCGAGCAGGGTCTTCTGGCGCATGCCTTTCGAAAGCGTGTTGCCGAGGGCGTCGCGCTCGGCGCGGAGTGCGAGGCGCGCGAGCAGCGTCTCCGCGCGCTCCTCCCAGCCGGGCGGCTGTCGCGTCAGCGCGGCGACGAACGCGAGGTGCTCCCATACCGTGAGCAGCGGATAGACTTCCGGGGTCTCGGGGATCAGCGCGATCGTGCGCCCGCGTTCCGGGCCGAGCGCGGCGCCGTCGAACGCGATCGTTCCCGCATCGGGACGGACGAGTCCCGCGAGGCACATCAGCGTCGTCGACTTGCCGGCGCCGTTCGGTCCCGCGACGGCGACGATCTCGCCGCGCGCCACCTCGAACGAGAGATCGTCGACGGCCGTTTTCCGATCGAAGCGCTTCGTCAGCCCGCGAATCGCGAGTCCGGCGCCGCGGAGCGCCGGCATCAGGTTCCGACCGCCTCCGTCACCGCGCGGTCGCGGAACTGCTTCCAGTACAGGCGCGCGTACGCACCGTCTCGGGCGAGCAGCGCGGCGTGCGTGCCCTGTTCGGTGATACGCCCGTCCTCGACGACGAAGATCACGTCCGCATTCTGGACCGTCGAAAGCCGATGCGCGATCACCAGGCTCGTCCGTCCTTCGAGCAGCGGCACCAACGCCGCCTGGATCGCCGCTTCGTTCGCCGAGTCGAGTGCGCTCGTCGCCTCGTCGAGGATGAGCACCCGCGGGTTCTTGAGCAGGACGCGCGCGATCGCGAGGCGCTGGCGCTCGCCGCCGGAGAGCTTGTGCCCGCGCTCGCCGACGACGGTCTGGTAGCCGTCGGGGAGGGAGGCCACGAACTCGTGGATGTTCGCGGCCCGCGCCGCCGAGATCAGCTCGGCATCGGTCGCAGCCGGGCGCGCGTAGCGGAGATTGGCCGCGATCGTGTCGTGGAAAAGGTACGTCTCCTGTGTCACGATCCCGATGTTTTCGCGCAGCGACGCCAGCGTGACGTCGCGAACGTCGTGGCCGTCGATGCGGACGGCGCCGGCCTGCGGATCGTAGAAGCGCGGCACGAGCTGCGTGATCGTCGTCTTCCCGGCGCCGGAGGGACCGACGAACGCCGCCATCTCGCCGGGCGCGACGCGGAACGTGACGCTGCGCAGCGCGCTGCGCTCCGGCGAGTATGAGAACTCCACGCCCTCGAACGCGATCTCGCCGCGGACCTCGCGCAGCACCGTCGCGTCAGGCTTCTCGGCGCCCTCGGGCGCCATGTCGAGATACTCGAAGATGCGCTCGAACACGGCCAGCGCCGAGACGACCTGCACTTGCACGCCGGCGAGCGAGGATGCCGGCCCGTACAACCGTCCCAGAAAGGCGACGAACGCGACGATCGTTCCGATGGAGAGGCCGCTGGTGATCGCCAGCCACCCGCCGGCCAGCCACACGACCGCCGGGCCGATCACGACCAGCGCGGTGATCGCGGCGATGAACCACCGGCCGACCATCGCAAGCGAGATCTCGAGCTTCATCAACTCGGTTCCGGCCTGGTAGAAACGCTCGCGCTCGAACCGCTCGCGCACGAACGACTTGATCAGCGTGATCCCGCTGATCGAAAGCGTCTCCTGCGTGATCGACTCGATCTCGTCGCGCTTTTCGCGCGTCAGCTTGCGCACGTCGTACATCCGGCGTCCGACCGGCGAGAGCGGGACGATCATCAGCGGGATGACCGCCATCGCAACCAGCGCGAGGCGCCAGTCGAGCACGAAGATCGTCACCACCGTGGTCACCATCGTGAACAGGTTGGTGACGATCGAGACCAGCGTCCCGGTCACCACGTTGTCGATGTTGTCGACGTCGTTCGAGACGCGGTTCATGATCTCGCCGGTCTTCGTTCCGGTGAAGAACGAGAGCGGCATGCGATGGAGGTGCGCGACCAGGCTGGTCCTGATATCGCGCATGATCCCCTCGCCGATCAGCGAGTTCAGGAAGCCCTGGTACACGCCGAGCGCACCGGCGACGAGCGCGCTCGCGACCATCCCGCCGACGGCAAGCGATACGGCGTGCATGTCACGGGCTGGGATCGCTCCGTCGATCAGCCACCGCGTGAAGAGCGGCGGGAGCAGACCGAGCAGCGCAACGACGAGGATGCAGGCGAGCACCTGTGCTTCCTGCGGGAGGTACGGCCGGAAGAACGCCAGGATGCGGCGCAGATCGACCCGCTTCGTCACCTTCGGACGATTCGGATTGTACATCTGGGACCACATCAAGTGGACCGGAGGGCCGCCGAGCATCACCTCATAGGAACCGGCCGGCCGCGGCGAAGTTCCCGCGGCAGCGCTGGTTCAGGCTTGGCTCGCTGGTCAGCCGATGCGGACGCACATCTTCCCGACCGATGGGTTCGGCTTGAGGATCTGCATGAACGCGGCCGGCGCGTTGTCGAGACCGTCGACGAAGGTCGTCGGTGCGCGCAGCGCGCCGCTCGCGACGAGCGGAGCGACCTCCGCGACGTATTCGCGGAAGCGCGCCAGGTGGTCGATGACGATGAAGCCCTCGAGCCGCAGCCGGCGCCCGATCGCGAGGGCCAGGTTGCGCGGACCGGGAGGCGGTGCGTCCGCGTTGTACTGCGATATCGCGCCGCACAGCACGATGCGGGCATGGTTTCGCGTGACGGCGATCGCCGCTTCGAGCTGTTCGCCGCCGACGTTGTCGTAGTAGACGTCGATCCCGTCCGGGGCGAGCGCGCGCAGCTGCTTGTACGCGCCGTCGTGATAGTCGAACGCCCCGTCGGCACCGAACTCCTCGCGCACGACGCGCGCCTTCTCCGGCGAGCTCGCCGAGCCGATCACGCGCAATCCCCAGCGCTTCGCGAGCTGAACTGCCATCGAACCGACCGCTCCCGCCGCGCCGGAAACGAAGAGCGTCTGCCCTTCTTTGACCTCGGCGATGATGCGCAGGCCGACCCAGGCGGTGAATCCCGTGGTTCCGAGCGCGCCGAGATAGGTCTCGGCCGGAACGTGGCTCGTATCGATGACGCGCGCGCTCTTGGCCGGGACGACGGCGAACTCGCGCCAGCCCTGGTCGTGCAGCACGGTCGCGCCGACGGGAATCTCCGGGACGCGCGAGGCGACGACGGTCCCGATCGCCGCACCCGAGAGCGGTTCACCGACGACGAACGGCGGGACGTAGGACTTGGCGTCGTTCATCCGACCGCGCATGTACGGATCAACCGACATCAGCGTGTTTTTCACGAGGAGCTCGCCCTCGCCGGGCGGTCCGACGTCGGCGGTCGCGAAGGCAAAGTTGTCGCCGGTCGGCTCGCCGCTCGGGCGGCTCGCAAGGCGAATCTCACGGCTACGGACGGTCTCGTTCGCGGTGGTCATGGACGAGGGTTACCGTGGTCGGGCGGAGGCGCCTGCCGAGCTGGCGCTACCGCTTGCCGTTGCGGATTCCGGCGAGCTCGTGGAAGAGCTTCTGCTCTTTGTCGGTGAGGTTGGTCGGGAGCTGTCCGATCAGCCGGACGTATTCGTCGCCGTAGCCGGCGTCCTTGAGCTTCGGCATCCCCTTGCCGGAGAGCCGCAGCATCTTGTTGTTCTGCGTCCCGGCCGGGATCGTCATCGTGACGTCGCCGTTCATCGTCGGAACGCGCACCTCCGCGCCGAGGATCAGATCGTAGATGCTGACCGGAAGATCGAGGTACAGGTCGTCGCCCTTGCGCTCGTAGCGGTCGTCGTTGCCGAGGTGCACCACGAGGTACAGGTCGCCGCGCGGCCCGCCGCCCGGTCCGCTCGCGCCCTGGCCGGCGAGCCGGATGCGCTGTCCGTCGCGCACGCCGCGCGGGATCGTCACGTCGAAACGCTTCGTCTCGCGCACCCGCCCGATGCCGTGGCATTGCGGGCAGACCCGGTTGCGATCGGTGCCCGTGCCGTGACAGCGCGGGCAGGCGTCCTCGACCTGCAGCGTGACGGACTTGCGGCCGCCTTCGTACGCATCGTGCAGCGCCAGCTCGATCGTCGATTCGAGATCTTCGCCCCGCTGTTGCGATGCGCCCGGGCCCGCGCCGGCCGTGCGCGGACGGCCGATCCCGGAGAAGAACATGTCGAAGAAGTCCGAGAAGCCGCTCGCGCCGCCGGGCGGACCGGCACCGCTGAAGCCGCCAAAGCCGCCGAAGTCGGCGCCCTGCGCCTGCCGGTACGAGCGCTGCTGATCGGCTTCGCGGGCCGCGCGCTGCCAATCCGAACCGAGGACATCGTACTTCTTGCGCTTCTCGGGGTCGCCGAGAACCTCGTACGCCTCTTGGATGTCCTTGAACTTTTCTTCTGCCGCGTGCGCGTTGTTCGGATTCGCATCCGGATGCCACTTGCGCGCCAGCTTGCGGTACGCGCTCTTGATGTCTTTCTCGGGCGCACCCTTCGGCACGCCCAAGATCGAGTAATAATCCTTATAATTCACGGATTACGGGCGACGACGACTTGCGCGGGACGCAGTACCTCGTCACCGATCGTGTACGCCTTGTGGGCCTCGTCGAGCACGGTGCCCTCGTCGACGCCCGCCGGCGCCGGCTGCGTCGCGATCGCTTCGGCGAGCCTCGGATCGAACGGCAGTCCCTTGAGCGAGACGCTCTTCACGCCCTCGCCGGCGAGCGCCGTTTCGAACATTCGCAGCGTCGCCTGCAGGCCGTCGCGCAGTCCGTCCGAGTCCTCGAACGACACCGCACGCTCGAGGTTGTCGAGCACGGGCAGGATCTTGCTGAGCACCGACTTCTTGCCGGACAGCGCGATCTCGCCGAGCTGTCGCTCGATGCGCTTCTTGTAGTTCTCGAAGTCCGCCATCGCGTAGAGGAACTTGTTGTAGTTCTCTTCGGCTTTGGCGCGCGCAGCGGCAAGCTCGACAGCGAGGGTGCTTTCCGCACCCTCGCCGTCCTGCTCCGCTGCACCGTTTTGCACGCTGCCCTTGTCACCCTGAGGCTCTCGAAGGGCGTCCGGCGTGCTCGTCGACGCGTCGTCGTTCACGCGTTACTTCGCTTCCTTGAACTCGGCGTCGATCACGTCTTCGTTCGGCGCGCTCGCGCCGCCCGGAGCCGCACCCTCGTGCGCACCGCTGCCGGCGCCGTTCGCCGACGGTCCGCCTTCGGTGGAAGCGCCGGTCGACGCGTAGAGCGTCTCGGCCATCTTGTAGGATGCTTGCTGGAGCTTCTCCGTCGCGTCCTTGATCTCGGCCGCCGTCCCGTTCTCGCTGATCTTCTTGAGATCGGTGAGCGCCGTCTCGACGTCGGCTTTGACGCCGGCTTCGGCCTTGTCGCCGACTTCCTTGAGCGATTTCTCGGTCGAGTAGATCAGCGAGCTCGCGGTGTTTCGGATCTCGGCCTCTTCCTTCTTGGCCTTGTCCTGCGCCCCGTACGACTCGGCGTCGCGCACCATCCGGTCGACCTCGTCCTTGTTGAGGTTGGTCGACGCGGTGATCTGGATCTGCTGTTCCTTGCCCGTGCCGAGATCTTTTGCCGAGACGTTCACGATGCCGTTGGCGTCGATGTTGAACGTCACTTCGATCTGCGGTATGCCGCGCGGTGCAGCCGGGATCCCCTCGAGCCGGAAGCGGCCGAGCTCCTTGTTGTCGTTCGCCATCTCGCGTTCGCCTTGGAGAATGCGGATGTCGACCGACGTCTGACCGTCTTCAGCGGTCGTGAAGACCTGCGTCTTGCGGGTCGGGATCGTGGTGTTGCGCTCGATCAGCTTCGTGTTCACGCCGCCGAGGGTTTCGAGACCCAGCGAGAGCGGGGTCACGTCGAGCAGCACGACGTCGCGAACCTCACCGGCCAGTACGCCGGCCTGGATCGCCGCGCCGACCGCGACGACTTCGTCGGGGTTGACGGATTGATTCAGTTCTTTGCCGGTGAGCTTCTTGACGAGCTCCTGGATGACGGGCATGCGCGTCGAGCCGCCGACCATGACGACTTCGTCGATCTGCGCAACGTCGAGCTTCGCATCGGCGAGGGCGTTCTTGAAGGGCTGCACGCAGCGCTCGGTGAGATCTTGCGTGAGGCGCTCGAACTCAGACCGCGTCAGCGTCACGTCGAGATGCTTGGGACCGTTCTGATCGGCCGTGATGAACGGCAGGTTGATCGTCGTTTGGACCGTGCCCGAGAGCTCGATCTTCGCCTTCTCGGCGGCTTCGGTGAGCCGCTGAAGCGCCTGACGGTCGCCGGAGAGATCGATGCCCTGATCCTTGCGGAACTCCGCGACCAGCCAGTCGCGCACCCGAGCGTCGTAGTCGTCGCCGCCGAGGTGCGTGTCGCCGTTGGTGGCCTTCACCTCGAAGACGCCGTCGCCGACCTCGAGGATCGACACGTCGAACGTGCCGCCGCCGAGATCCCACACGAGGATCGTCTCTGAGGCCTTCTTGTCGAGGCCGTACGCGAGCGCAGCCGCGGTCGGCTCGTTGATGATGCGCAGGACTTCGAGCCCGGCGATCTTGCCCGCGTCCTTGGTCGCTTGGCGCTGCGCGTCGTTGAAGTACGCCGGGACGGTGACGACGGCTTTGGTGACCCGCTCGCCGAGATACGCGGAAGCGTCGTTGACGAGCTTCTGCAGGATCATCGAGCTGATCTCTTGCGGCGTGTAGTCCTTGCCGTCGATCTTGACCTTATGGTCGGTCCCCATGTTCCGCTTGATCGAGCTGATCGTGCGGTCGGGGTTGGTGACGGCCTGGCGCTTCGCAAGCTGACCGACGAGCCGTTCGCCGGTCTTCGTGAACGCCACGACCGAAGGAGTCGTTCGCGATCCTTCGGAGTTGGCGATGACGGTCGGGCTCTGCCCTTCCATCACGGCGACGACGGAGTTGGTCGTGCCGAGGTCGATTCCGACCACTTTTGCCATGTAGTTCTGTGTCTCGCTTTCCGAGCGTCATGGACCAGCCCTCACGGAGATCGCTCTCCGTTCCGGCCTTGCCGCTTACCGTCGCTCAAGGGGTGTGAGCCGAGCCCATTCGGGGGCGGCGCATCGTCTATGATACGCCGTCGAGGGGCTCTTGTTCCACTACCCGGTGTGACAGACTTTCTGGCACAATGGTTGCGTCGCAGGCCGGCGGAATGGACGGCGATGCGCGCGCTTCCGGCCGTTTTGCTGCTTGCCTTTGCCTTCGGGATGGCGCCCACACGCTCGCTCGCTCAAGAGACGACGCCGCCCGGTTGGCTCGGCATTACGTTGGACGGGGCGGCAGCCCAGCTCCGGGCAGCGCTTGGGGATCCGGTCCGGATCACTCGCCTGCCCGAGGCGCTCGCCGGCTCGGGAATCCAGGCGACTCCGGATATGCAGCCGGAGCGCAAGGCCCGCTACGTCCTCTCGTTCACCAAGCCGTTGTTCCTCATCGTCAGTGAGCGGCACGGCGCAGTGGTCGGGATCGAAGTCCTGTCGGACCAGCCGCTCGCGGCCGAGCTCGTCGAGATCGCGCCCGACCCCAGCGGGATCGTACTGGGCGCGACCGACGATGCGGTCCTCAAGGCGCATCCCGACGCCCATCGGATGCAGGACGAATATGGCGCGCGGCTGTTCGCGGTGCTCGGCCGGCGCTACATCGCCGCCTACGGGCTTGCCGGAGGGCGGGTGCGCTCGATCACCTGGTTCGCGCGGGCCGGCACGGATCCACCGGTTGAGGGGCCTGCGTTGTCCGAGCCGGCCGGCGACTCGCCTGCAACGGCGATCCTCGACCTCGCCAAGACGGAGACGGACGGCATCCTTTGGGAGCGCATCTGGTCCGATTCCCATCCGTGTGACGGCACGAATCGCTGGGTGAAGGGCACCGTCGCGACTTCGCACGCGAACGGGCGCGTCTACGACGCGATTCGCTACACGTGTCCGTCGACGGGCGCGACGCGCACGGTGTATTTCGACATCACCGCTTTCTTCGGGAAGTTCGGCTAAACTCGCGGCGCGAGCGCGCGACGCAAAGAAGCCCCCGCGCGAGCGGGGCTTCTTTCTTGTCACAGCGGTCGAACGATCCGGCTACGGGTTCTGCTGCTGCTGCTGGTTCTGCAGGTAGGTCTGGACCGGCTGCTCGGCGAGCGTGACCTGGACGTTTTTCTTGACGCCCTGGGACCACACGCGGAGCGTGATCTGGGTGCCGGGCTTCATCGCGCTGATCGTCGCGACCAGATCGCTCGCCGAGTTGAGCGGTTTCCCGTTGATCGTCTGGATCACGTCGCCCGGCTCGATCCCGGCCTGCGCCGCGGGCGTGCCGTCGCTGACGTTGTTGACCGCGACGCCGCCCTGATCGTGGTAGCCGCCGAGTTGCGTGCGCACGTTGTTGGTGATGTCGATCGGCGAGACTCCCAAGAAGCCTTTACCGGTGCCGGTGCTGTTCGCCTCGAGCGTCTTGCCTTGGCTCTTCGCCAGCACGTTCGCCGTCTGCGTGACGGTGCTGGCCGGGATCGCGAAGCCGATTCCCTGCGCGGCCGCCGGGTTCGCGGTCGATTGGTTCACGCCGATCACGCGGCCGTCGTAGTCGACTAGCGGCCCGCCCGAGTTGCCTGGGTTGATCGGTGCCGACGTCTGCAGCAGCCCGCGGAAGAGGCGGACCGACTGATCCTCGCTTTGGATCGGCTCGTCGCGATTGAAGCCGGAGACGACGCCGACCGAGACCGACCGCTGGAGTGCGAGCGGCTCGCCGATCGCGATCGCCCACTGCCCGGCCTGGACGCGCGAGCTGTCGGCGAACTCGACCGGAGGCGGCAGCTTGGTATAGCCGTCGACCTTGACCAGGGCGAGATCGGCCGCCGGGTTCGAGGAGAAGAGGTGCCCCGGGACCCGGTCGCCGTTCGCGAAGACCACGGTGATCTTGCTGGTCCCGCGCGGGACGACGTGGGCGTTGGTGACGATCAGGCCGTCACGCGAATAGACGAAGCCCGAGCCGGACGCGCGCTCGACGACGCGCTGGCGCTGGACCGGCCCGCCGTTGCCGAACATCTGCGAGATCGGGTCGGTGGGGACGAGCTGGTTGCCGTTGACGGTGACCTGCAGCGCGACGACCGAGGGCTCGACGCGCTTGACCGCGTTGATGATGCGGTCCTGGTCGGTCGTGCCGGCGGTGATGAGTAGCGGGGCGGCGTTGACGATGGGCGGGGTGTTCCCGGGACCGGCGACTCCCGCGAAGTGGGTGCTCGCGTAGAGCATCATCGAGAAACTCCCGATGATCGCGCCGATCAGACCGACGACCGCCATTCCGAAAATGCTTGTACGAGACTTCACGGCGTTCCGCATACTCCTTGAACGAGGGTGGACCGACCCGACTACCCGGCATCCGGGTCCGCGGTAGCGGTCCCGGGCTCTTTTTCCTGAAGTTCTAACCTTTGCCGGTTGCCTGGTCGTCGACGATGCGGCCGTCCCGGAGCCTGATGATGCGCCTGGCGTGTCCGGCGACGTCCTCGTCGTGCGTGACCATGATGATCGTTCTGCCGGCCTCGTTCAAGTGCTGGAAGACGCCCATCAGCTCTTCGCTCGTCGTGGAGTCGAGGTTGCCGGTCGGTTCGTCGGCGAGCAGGACGGCCGGATCGTTCACCAGCGCTCGCGCGATGGCGACACGCTGCTGCTGGCCGCCCGAAAGCTCGCTCGGCTTGTGGTTGACCCGGTCCGCCAGCCCGACCTCCGCGAGCCGCCCGGCCGCCAGAGCGTTCCGCTCGCGCGACCCGACCCCGGCGTAGAAGAGCGGCAAGGCGACGTTCTTGAGCGCGCTCGTCCGCGCCAGCAGGTTGAAGCCCTGAAAGACGAAGCCGAGCTTTTTGAGCCGGATCGCCGCGAGCTGATCGTCGCCGAGCGTCGAGACGTCGATCGAGTCGAGCAGATAGCGTCCCGTCGTCGGGCGGTCGAGGCAGCCCAGCAGGTTCATCAGCGTCGACTTTCCGGAGCCCGACGGACCCATGATCGCAACGTACTCGCCGCGTGCGATGGTGAAGCTGACCCCGCGCAGCGCCTCGACTTTGACGTCGCCGAGATCGTAGGTCTTCGTCACCTCCCGCACGTCGATCGCAGCAGAACTATTCATACCGGAGAGCCTCGATGGGGTCGAGCGTTGCGGCGCGCCAGGCCGGGTAGGTCCCGAACGCAAGGGTGACGACCGTCGTGAAGACCGTCGCGATCAGGATGCTGCGCACCCACGGTATCGGCGCGACGACGCCGGAGAACTTGACGATCGCAAAGTCGTTGACGAGTGCGCCGATCGTGACGCCAAGGATCAGTCCGATGAGGCAACCGAACCCCGAGAGCGCCAGCGCTTCGATGAAGAACTGCAGCAGCACCTGGAACCGGGTGGCGCCGATCGCTTTGCGCAAGCCGATCTCGCGCGTGCGCTCGGCGA
The DNA here is from genome assembly GCA_937910425.1 of uncultured candidate division WPS-2 bacterium. GTDB lineage: Bacteria > Vulcanimicrobiota > Vulcanimicrobiia > Vulcanimicrobiales > Vulcanimicrobiaceae > Vulcanimicrobium. The sequence goes on along the minus strand of CALEOJ010000178.1, from coordinate 19,985 downwards.
CGCTGACCAGCATGATGTTCAGGATACCAATTCCGGCGACGAGCAAAGAGACCGCGCCGATGAGCGCGACGACGATCGTTATCCCGGCAAAGATACCGTCGACCCCTTTGCTGAACGCCTTGCGGTCGAAGGTCTGGTACTCGACGCGTGGTCCCTTGAGGTGGCGGAGCCAGTTCAGTGTATCCGCCTCGGTCGCCTCGACCTTCGACGCGTCGGCCATGAGAAATCGCGCGAACACGATCGCGTTTCCGTGCACGAAGTAGCGTTCGTAGGTAGGGTACGGGACGGTCACGTCGAGGTTGAAGTTGAGCGGGAGGATCCCGCTCTTGTCGGTTCCGAGGACACCGACGATCGTGAACCGCCGGTCCCCAACGCGCAACGAACTCCCCGTCGGGTCCCCGATCATTGCGAACTTCGTGTATCCTTGATCCGATACGACGCAGACGTGGCGGCCCTCCGCGATGTCGTCCTCACTCAGCTTTCGGCCGTAGCGGATCGGGGTCGACGTCGAAAACCGCTCGTCGGGACCCGCGCCGAAGGTGATACGATGGTGTGCATGGCCGTAGGCCGCGACGACGCGCTGACCACCGGCCGGCATCGCGGCGACGACGTTTGGGATCTCATCCTTCGCGCGCTGCAAGTCGCTCAGCTTGATCGAAGCGCGGGTGAAGTTGGCCTGCTGGCTCGGAAACACGATGAAAGCGCGCTCGCTGAGGCCGCCGAGCAGGCCGCTCACCGCCCCGGCCATACCCGCGCCCAAGACTTGGATCGCGATGACCGCGGTGACGCCGATGATCAAGCCCAGCACGGTGAGGAGGCTGCGCACGCGATTCGCGGCAAGGACCGCGAACGCTTCCGTGAAGTACTGCGTGAGGTTCATGCGCGCAGCGCCGCGATCGGGTCCATTCGCGATGCGCGAATAGCGGGATACGTTCCGAAGACGCATCCGACGACCATCGAGAAACCGACGGCGACCGACATGATGAGAAGCCACGGGATCGGCGCTTCACCGACCACGGATTTGATCGCCGAGTAGCCCCCGAGCGTCGCCAAAAAACCGAGCGCCATCCCGATCCCGCCGCCGATGAGCGAGAGCAGGATCGCTTCCAGCAGGAACTGCAGGGCCACGTCGCCGCGCCGCGCGCCGATCGCCTTGCGGAGGCCGATCTCCCGCGTGCGTTCGGTGACGGAGACCAGCATGATGTTCATGATCCCGATTCCGGCGACCAGCAGGGAGACGCCGCCGATCGCGCTCAGCCCGACCGCGATGACCGCGAGGACCGTGTTGAACGTCCCGATTTGCGCCGTCGTGTCTTGCGTCACGTAGACCGCGTGCGGTCCGTGCAAGCGCCGCAGGACGCCGTCGATCGCATCCGACACGTCGTTGACCGTGGCGCCCGGCGCGGCATACACGGTGAGGCTGTCGACCGGTCCCGGTGAGATCTCGTGGAACGTCGTGTACGGAATCAACGCGAAGTCGCTGGCGCCGATCGAGCTGAACAGACTGCTCTTCACCTCGCTGTACTCGCCGACCACCGTGCACCGGATCGGTCCGAGGTCGATGATCTCGCCGATCGGAGAGGTCTCGTTGAAGAGTCGTGCCGCCAGCTCCGACGTGATCAGGCAGATGTGAGCGCCGGCCGTGACGTCGCTCTCTTCCATCCTCCGTCCGGCTCGCATCGTGAAGGTGAACTGCGAATAGGGGCTCGCGGAAGCGACCGACGTCGTCGTACTCTTCCCGTTCCAGCGTAGCTTGTACGTGCGCAGGTACGACGGTTCGATATACGAGAGCATCGATCCGACGTCGCTCGAGATCGTACGGACGTCGCGGTACTGGATCGCGGCGGAACGGGGATCGTCCTGATTGGGATCGGTGGCGATCGTGATTCCCTGGTCGCCGAAGGAGCTCAGTGTCGACGTGATCCCCGTCGAGGCGGCTTTGCTCACGCCGAGCACGGCGATGATCGATGAGGTTCCGATGATCATCCCGAGCATCGTGAGGATCGAGCGCGAGCGGTTGCGCCAGATCGCGGCAAAGGCTTCCGCGACATAGGCCCCGAGACGGGTCACGGTCCTGGCGACGGACTGGTCGTCGGGAGCGCAGTCGGCGAGACCGATATCCCTTCGGTGATGCCGAGGTTGCGCTCGGCGACGACGACGTCGCCCGGCTTCACCCCGGAGGCGACGACCGCTTGCGCGTCGTTGGTCGAACCGAGGCGAACCGCACGCTTCACGGTGCGCCCGGCGACGACGGCCAGAACGTACGGCTTGTTGTTCGCGTCCCGCCGGATCGCGTCGATGGGGAGCGCCAGCGTGTGCGGGCGGTCCTGCGTGACGATGTCGACATCGACGCTCATACCATCGCGCAGGTACGGAACCGTCTTGTCGAGGGCGACCGTCGTCACGACCTGCCGCGCAGTGTTCGAGGGGTCGTCGCTCTTCTGCGCGACGGCACCGATCTGCGCGACGTGCCCGGGAAGCTTCGTCGTCCCGAGGTCTTCGCCGGAGACGACCGCCGCTTGGCCGGCGCGGAGGTTCGCGACGTCTTGCTCGTCGACTTTCGTCCGGACAACGAAGCCGCTGTCGGTCGACATGGAGATCACGGCCTGACCCGCCGTAACTGCATCGCCCGGCTGCAGCTGGCGCAGCGTGTCGCCCGTCTCCGTCGCGATCGTCTGCACGATGCCCGCGTACGGCGCAACGATGCGCAAGCGCGCGACCTGGTCGGCGGCGTAGCGCCAGTCGTCGTAACTATGCGCCGCATCGCCGCGGGCAGCTTCGACGTCACCGCTTTTGTCCTGCCCCGCGTTCGCGCGGGCCGCGGCCAGCGCGGCCTCGGCCTGCGCGACGGCGTCGCGGTTGGCCTGCACGCGCGCCGAGAGGACCGGCGTCTGGCGCGTGATCTGCGCGTACGTGTCGTTCCGGTCGCGCTTGGCCTGATCGTAGGCGACTTGCGCTTGCGCGAGCTTCGCCATCTGCTGGTCGAGCGTATCCTTGGCGATCGCCTTCTGCGCGAAGAGGTCGTTGTCCGCGGCAGCGAGGCGCCGCGCTTCGCGCAGGTCGGTCTCGCGCTGGGCGACGTTGGCGTCGGCGGCGGCTCGCTGCTGGGACGCCGACGTCCCACCGTAGCCGAGTCCGGACTGTGCTCCCGAGCGCTGATCGGTGATCGCCTGATTGAGGTTGAAGCGAGCCTGCTGCAAAGCCGCCTCGGCTTGCACGACACTCGAACGGTTCTGCGTCGGCAGCGTGGAGTTCGTCGACACTGCGGTGCGCGCGCGTCCTTGCGCCGCGAGGTACGCATCGTGCGCGGTCGCCTCGGTGTTCACCAGTTGCGGGTTCGAGATGGTCGCCAGCAGCTGACCGCCGGAGACATGCTGGCCGGGATGGACGTAGATTTGTTGCACGTTCCCGGAGACGAGCGCGGCCAGCGTCTGGGTCTGCGGGCGCTGGACGACCCCGGTTTCCGGCAGCTTCGTCTGATAGCGCGTATAGGCGACGGTGACCGTGCGCGCGGCGATCGCCTTCCCCTTCGGGCGCGCGGCGACCGCGCCGATGACGATGATCGCCAGGAGCCCGACGGCGAGGATGATGATGTTGCGGCGACGGTTCACGGTGCCCCCAAGTCGACGACGGTGAGCGGATCGGCGACGCCGACCGACGTGCGCAGGTGAACGAGCGCGTTGAGATAGGCGACGCGCGCTACGACGAGGTCGTTCGCGGCCGAGAGCGCGCTCTGCTCGGCGGCGGTCGCGTCGGTCAGCGAGATCAAGCCGTTGCGGTACTGCAGCTGCGCGATCCGCGCCGACTCCGCGCCCAAGCGCTGCGCTTCCCGCGACGTCCCGAGGTTGGCGTTGGTCGTCTGCACCGCACGCAGCGCCTGGCGAACGTCGACGGCGACACCCGACTCGGCCGAGGACAGCGTGCCTTCCGCCGCCGCGAGTTGCGCGCGGGCCGCCCGATGCGCCGCTCGGCGCGCGCCGTACTCGATGAACGGCACGGTGAACGTCGAGGTGGCGCCGATCTGCCAGAAACCGGGCCGGGACACACTCGAGCCCGGGATGATGCCGAATCCGGGGATGAACTGCGCCGCAGTGGCGACCGTCGTCGGCGTTTCGGTGTTGCCGAAGGCGCCGCTCAGCTGGATCTGCGGCCGGCGGTCGGACTCGATCGCGGCGTCGACCAGGCGGGCGACCGCGACTTGTGCGCGGGCGCTCGCGATATCGGATCGCGCGCCGAGCGCCGCGGCGACGAGGGCTTCGATCGGCGTCCGCGGCGGTGGCGGCTCAGGGAGAGCGACCGGAAACACGAACGCCGTGTCGGGCGGCGCTCCGATGCGCTGGGCAAGCGACTCGCGCGCGTTCGCTTCGGTGGCCCTGGCGGTGGTCAGGGTGGTCTCGCTGCGCAGCTCGTTGACCTGCGCACGCAGCACGTCGACCCCGGCTGCACGGCCGACGCGTTCTTGCGCCCGCGCCACGTCGAGCAGCTGCTGCTGGTACAAGCGATCGCCCTCGTTCAGGGCCACCGCTTCGCGCTGCTGCACGACGTTGTAGTACGCGGCCGCGACGTCGCTCGCCAGCTGCTGTTCGGCGCGCCGTACGTCATCGCGCGAGCCCTGGACTTGGCGTTTCGCCTGCTGCGTTTGGATCTGCGCGAGCGATCCCGTGGAGAGGTTCCAGGTCGAACCGATCTGGGCGACGTTCTGCGAGAAGACCTGGGCCTGCGAGAGGCCGAACTGCGAAAACGAGCCGCCGTTGTTGCCGTTCGTCTTCGCGAGCTGGTTCTGCAGCGTTCCGGCGAGCGTCGGAAACTCGGCCGCGTGGTCGCGCGCGAAGGTCGCTTCGTTCTGCGCCAGCGTCGCGCGGCGGGTCAGCATCGCCGGGTCGTGGTCGAGCGCGTAGCGCACTGCCGCGCGCAGATCGAGCGGGGTCTGCGCCGCGGCGTACGCGGGCACGCCGAACACGGCCGCAGCGAGGGCGGCACCCGCGAGCAGAGAGCGCACGGTCAGCCGTTTCGCGCGCCGTACGCGAGATAGCCGGCGCCCAAGACCAGCAGGACGATCGCCGTCGTCCAAGCCGCCGAGCGCGAGAGCCGGCCGACCACCGTCATGCCCAGCGCCAGCAGGGCGGTGGCCCAGAGGTAAAACACGTTGAACGCGCCCAGAAATCCGGCGAGTGCCCCGTGCGCGCCGGGCACGAGCATCGCCAGGCTCGGAATCACCGCCTGTATCGCGGTCGGGGTCTCGAACGAGTCTGGACCGCGCACCAAAACAATGATTCCGACGACCAGGGAGTTCAGCCCGAAACCAACGATCGCGACGTTGAGGCTCAGGGCGAAGTACTTTTTGAAGCCGCCGTCACCGTGCGCCACCGCGTTCGCGATCGTCATGCCGAGTGCTTGGACCAGTCCGACGATCAGGAGCCCGACGGGAGCGAATACCCAGAAGAACTTCCCGACGGTCTTCGATATGCTCATCACCATCGCGATCTGCTTCTGCTGCTGATCCGGCGGGAGCTTTGCCGTCGAAGGGTCGGCCGCGAGTTGCGCCGGCAAGGTGAGATCCAGCGCGTGCATCACCGCCGGAATCGCCATAACCGTCCCCGCGATACCCAGCACCGCGCCGACGAGGAAGGCCCAACCCCAGGTCGGGACTTCGCGGAGCCGGCCGAAGGCGGCGCTCGGCGCGACGATGATGTCGACGACGTTGCTGAGGCCGCCGCGGCGGGCCGGCTGGGTAGTTGACGTGCTCAAAGGTCTCTCCCGGAAGAAACGAGCGATGACACCCAGTCCTACCGGGCGACCGGTGACGGTGTTTCGCCGAGTAAGGCTTTGATCCCGAGCTTCCGCTCGACCACGAGGCGGGCCCGCTCCAGGTCACGCTCCCGCATCTCGAGCAATTTGAGGCGCAGATAGGACTGGACGAGCCGGCGGGAGCGCCGGGAGTAGAGCGCCGCGGCCGCGATCCGATGCTCTCGCGCCGGGCTCGGCGGCGGGGTCGCGCGCCGAAGTGGAACCGTGGAGTGCCCGGCCGGTGTCGCGGGCATCGAACAGAAGAGCACCATCAGGGTGCTGGTGAAGATCGCGTCTCTCATGCCGGTCCTTCCCACCGGCGCCGCCTCCCGACTAGGACCTTCCTTGCATCCCGACACCTTCGTCGTCCCGGCCCCGCCGAGCGACCCCTACCTTCGAATCGTGCCGCTCGGCGGCTGCGGCGAGATCGGCCGCAACATGACGGTCATCGAGACCAACGACGACCTCATCGTCGTCGACTGCGGGCTGATGTTCCCCGACGAGGAGATGTTCGGGGTCGACATCGTCATCAACGACTTCACCTACGTGCGCGAGCGCCAGGACAAGTTCCGCGCGCTGCTCGTCACGCACGGTCACGAAGACCACATCGGCGGGATCCCCTACCTGCTGCGCGAGTTTCCCAAGATCCCGATCGTCGGTACGCCGCTCTCGCTGGCGCTGATCCGCGCCAAGCTCAAAGAGCACAAGCCCGGCGAATGGAATGCGCGCGAGGTCGAGCCCGGCGACCGCGTCGAGTACGGCGCGATCGAAGCGCAGTTCATCCACATCAACCACTCGCTCGCGGGCGCGTGCTCGCTGGCGATCCGCACGCCGATGGGCACGGTGTTCCACACCGGCGACTTCAAGTTCGACCAGACGCCGATCGACGGCGATCCCGCCGACTTCGCGTCGATCGCGAAGGTCGGCGACGAGGGCGTCCTGGTCCTGCTCTCCGACTCGACGAACTCCGAGCGCCCCGGCCACACGCTCTCGGAGCGCATCGTCGGGGAGGCGTTCTCGAACATCTTCGCCCGCGCGACGGGGCGGCTGATCGTCACCTCGTTCGCCTCGAACGTGCCGCGTATCCAACAGGTCATCGACCAGTCGAAGCGTCACGACCGCAAGGTCGCTTTCCTCGGGCGCTCGCTGCTCAACGTCGTGCAGTTCGCCCGTCAACTCGGCTATCTCGACATCCCCGAGGGGCTCGTCATCCGGCTCGAAGACGTCGACGATCACCCGGCGCACGAGGTGTGCGTGATGACGACGGGCTCGCAGGGCGAGCCGATGTCGGCGCTGACGCGGCTCTCGGTCCGCGATCACAAGCAGTTCAAGATCGTCCCCGGCGACACGGTCGTGATTTCGGCGACGCCGATCCCCGGCAACGAGAAAGCCGTCTCGCGCACGATCAACAACCTCTATCGGCTGGGCGCGAACGTGATTCACGGCAGCACCGGCAACGCCCATGTCAGCGGCCACGCCTCGCAAGAGGAGTTGCTGCTGATGCTCAACCTGGTGCGGCCGAAGTACTTCATCCCGGTCCACGGCGAGTACCGGATGCTGGTCACGCACGGGAAATTGGCGCAGCAGACCGGCGTCGCGGGCGACAACGTCTTCGTCTCCGAGAACGGCGACGTGCTCGAGTTCACCAAGGACAGCGCCGAAAAGATCGGCCGGACCTACGGCGGCAACGTGATGGTCGACGGCTCCGGTGTCGGCGACATCGGCGAGGCGGTGCTGCGCGACCGCAAGCACCTCGCCGGTGACGGTATCATGATGGTCGTGGTGACGGTCGACGCCGAAGAGGCGCGCGTCGTCGCCGGACCCGACGTGATCTCACGCGGCGTCTACTATCTCCCCGACTCGGGCGACGTGCTCGACGAGCTCAAGGCGAAGCTCAGCGCGATCCTCGCCGAGTGCAGCGTCGAGGGGATCCGCGACATCGGCAACGTCAAGGAGCACATCCGCTCGGGCCTCTCCAAAGCGGTCTTCGAGAAGTCGCGGCGACGCCCCATCGTGATCCCGGTGGTGATGGAAGTCTAAACTTCGGTATTGCCAAGCGGGGGCCCGGGCGTGATACGCTTGCGTGACACAATGTCGCTGCACGAGATCGTCCTGCCGGAGACGAAGCCGGAGACCGAATGGGTTCGCGGCCGGGCGCTCCAAAAGATGAGCCCGAAGTTCCGCCATGGCTCGGTGCAAGGCTTACTCTACATGGCGTTCCGGACTTGGGCCGACGGCGGCGCGCACGGACGAGTCGCCGTCGAGTGGCGCTTCCGCATCGCGCCGCCCGACCGGATCATCCGTCCGCTCGTTCCCGATGTCGGATATCTCTCGTACGATGCGCTCGCCCCAGACGCGTGCGAAGACGACGTCGAGACTCCGCTCGGAGCGCCGACGGCCGCCGTCGAGGTGCTATCTCGCGGCGACCGTCGCGCGGACGTCGCCGATAAGATCGCCACCTATCTCGCCGCGGGGACGGCCGTCGTGATCGTCGTCGATCCTCGCACCGAAACGGTCGCGATGCACGACGCCGATGGTATTCGCGTCGTCAGTGCGGGGGAAATCCTGACGCATACGGCGCTGCCGGGGTTTGCGCTTGACGTCGCGGAACTCTTTGCGCGCGCGAAGCGCTAACGCGAGGTCAGAGGTTGAAGCCGCCGCTGACGTAGCCGCCGAGGTCTAACGTCACGTAGCGGTAGCCGGCGGCGCGGACGCCTTCGACGATCCGCGCGCGGCGCTCGGGATCGGCGGCGGCGGCGATGTCGCCGGGTGGGACCTCGATGCGCGCGACCTCGCCGTGGTGACGGACGCGGCAGGCGCGCAGCCCCGCGTCGTGCACCGCCTGCTCGGCGCGGTTGACTTGGCGCAGCAGCTCGAGCGTGATCGGCGTGCCGTACGGAAAGCGCGAGGAGAGGCACGCGAGCGCCGGTTTGTCCCATACCTCGAGGCCGAGCCGGTGGGCGAGCGCGCGCACGTCGGCCTTGCGCAGACCGGCCTCGTGGAGCGGGCTGCGCACGCCGTGTTCGCGCGCGGCCCGGCGGCCTGGACGCCAATCGCCTTCGTCATCGAGGTTGAAGCCGTCGACGATGTGCGGGATCTCGCGTTCGCGCGCGATCTCGGCGAGCCGGCCGTACAATTCGTTCTTGCAGAAGTAGCAGCGGTTCGCCGGGTTCGTCGCGTACGCCGGGTCGTGCAGCTCGCGCGTCTCGATCACCTCGTGTCGCGCGTCGACCGCGCTCGCGAACGCAACCGCGCCGGCGTACTCGCGTTCTGCGAGCGACTCGCTCCGGGCCGTGATCCCGACCGCGCGCGCGCCGAGCTCCTGCGCGGCGACGTGCAGCACGAGCGCGGAGTCGACGCCGCCCGAAAACGCGACGATGCAGCTCCCGAGCTCGCGAAAGATCGCGCGCAGCCGCGCTTCCTTGAGCTCCAGGTTCGCGCCGGTCTGCTCGATCACCGCGACCCCTCGCCCTCGATCGCGGCGTCGACGGCGCGGGCGATCTCCGGCAGCGGTAGACGCGTTTCGCGCGCGATGCGCAGCAGATCGTCATATTCCGCGCGCGTTCGCGAACGGCCGTCGGAGCCGGCGCGCTTGACCCGCACGGCTCCGTACGGGGTTTCCACCGTCGCGCTGGAGCGCGGCAGCACGTGACGCCGTTCGCGACGGGCGCGCACGCCGATCGTCGTCGTTTCGCTGAGCATCGCGTTCGCAACGGCTTCCTCGTCGATGGGCGGAGCGATCGCGGAGAGCGTGATCGCGGGGCGGCCTTTCTTCATGACGATCGGTGTCAACCACACGTCGAGCGCTCCCGCTGCAAAGATGCGTTCGATCGCGAGCTCGTAGTGCTGCGGCAGCATGTCGTCGATGTTCGTCTCGAGCACGACGACTTCGTCCCAGCCGATCGGTAGGTACTCGCCGTGCCAGGCTGTCGGTTGCGCGGATCCGACGACGACGCGCGTTACGTTCGGGATCGCGAAGTCGCTGGTTCCGGCACCGTAGCCGATGCGTTCGACGACGAGGTCGGGCCGCGGGCCGGGCGTGCCGAGCGTGGTGAGGATCGCGGCGGCGGTCGTCGTCACCAGCTCGCCGTCGACGTCGACGCTGCGCGTCGGCCAGCCGCGCAAGAGCTCTGCGGTCGCCGGAGGCGGGTTCGGGTAGAGGCCGTGCTGCATCCGGATCGAGCCGTTCCCAATCGGAAACGGCGAGCACCGCAGCTCGTCGATCTCCAGCAGATCGAGCGCGACGCACGCCGCGGCGACGTCGAGGATCGCGTCGATCTGTCCGATCTCGTGGAACGCGACTGATTCGGCGGTCGTCCCGTGCGCGCGGGCTTCGGCCTCGGCGAGCCGCCGGTACACCGCGCTCGCGCGCTCGCGCTGGCGCACGCTGAGCCCGCCGCGCTCGACGATCGCCAGCACCTCAGCCAGCGTGCGCGTCCCGCCCCCGGCGTGGCCATGGTCGTGGTGGTCGTCGTCGCCGGGATGATGGTGATGGTGTTCCGCGTCGCCGTCCTCACCCGGCACGAAGAGCCCGGCATAGGTCGCGGCGATTCCGCGCTTGACGACGCGCTGGGGTGTCAGCGTCCAGCCGTCGGCGACGACGGTGCGCAGCGCGCGCTCCAGCGCATCGCGGTCGAGACCGGCGTCGAGGAACGCGGCCAGCAGCATGTCACCGGCGGCGCCGCCAATCATGTCGACGTACGCTATCCTCATGATGCTGCGGACACGATTTTGTGGGCGAGCACCGCGGCGCCGAAGCCGTTGTCGATGTTGACGACCCCGATCCCCGGCGCGCACGACGTCAGCATGCCGAGCAGCGCGGCCAACCCGTCGAACGCGGCGCCGTAGCCGACGCTGGTCGGCACCGCGATCACCGGTGCGCGCACGAGCCCGGCGACGACGCTGGGCAGCGCGCCTTCCATCCCGGCGACGACGATCACCGCGCGGCACGCCGCGAGCTCGCCCAGGACGTCGAAGAGCCGGTGGATCCCCGCCACGCCGACGTCGGTCGCCCGCACGGGTTCGTGTCCGAGCGCGTCGAGGAAGAACGCGACCTCCTCAGCGACCGGCAGATCCGACGTTCCGGCGCAGACGACCGCGATGCGGACGCCGGTCCGCGGCAGCACGCCACGGCGCAACGCTCCGGAGAGCGGTTCGAGCACCGCGTCCGGATACGCCGCGGCGAGCGCGGCGAGCTGGTCCGGCGGGATGCGGCTCGCGAGTGCGAAGCCGGCCCGCGCGTAGAGCGCGCCGACCAGCGCGATGTTCTGCTCGACCGTCTTCCCGGCGCCGAAGATCGCTTCGGGGACGCCGGTGCGGTCGCGCCGCTCGTGATCGAGCCGTGCGATCGCTGAGGTTTCCATACGCGATACCTACCCCGTTAGCTGCGGGGACGCCTCGGGCGGCGTCCAAGAGACGCCCATGGCAGATCGTCGATCGTTCCTGGGCGCCGTTTCCGGCGTTGCTGCTTCCGTGCTGCTCGCCGCGCAAGCCGACGCGCAGACCTCCGCCCCGGCGGCGGTGCCGGCGTCGCCGCTCCCGTCCCCGGCCCCGAGCGGTTCGCCGAAACCGGCCTCGGCGGTGGCGGCCGCGATCGCCGCGTCGATGCGCCGGTTCGATGCGGCGCTGAGCGACAAAGACGTCGACACGATCGCGCACGCGATCGACGACAACCGGCGCGGTGCGGCACGGCTCAACCCGCGTAAGGTGACCGCGCTCAAGAACGCGGACGAGCCGGTGACGCGCTTCTCCGTCGCGAGCCCGGCGCGATGACGCACGACGATCTCGCCTTCTCCGACATCGTTGCGCTGCAGCGGCTGCTGACGGCGCGGACCATCTCGTCGGTGGAGCTCACGGAGCTGTACTTGAAACGGCTCGAGCAGCACGGGCACGTCTTCAATGCGGTCGTCACGATCCTGCACGACCGCGCGCGGCGCGAAGCGAAACGCGCCGACGCCGAGCGCGCCCGCGGCCGGGTACGCGGACCGCTGCACGGCATTCCGTACGGCGTGAAGGATCTGCTCGCCACCCCGGACGCGCCGACGACATGGGGCGCGCAGCCGTATCGTCAGCAGCGGTTCGGGTTCGACGCGACGGTGGTGAAGAAGCTGACCGCCGCCGGCGCCGTCCTGCTCGCGAAGCTGGCGATGGTCGAGCTCGCCGGCGGCTTCGGCTACGGCGCCGCGGATGCGTCCTTCACCGGCCCCGGCCGCACGCCGTGGAACGCGAACTTCTGGAGCGGCGGTTCGTCGAGCGGTCCCGGTATCGCCGTCTCGGCGGCGCTGGTCGGGTTCGCGATCGGCTCCGAGACGTCGGGTTCGATCCTCTTTCCGGCGACCGCGTGCGGGATCACCGGGCTGCGCCCGACCTACGGCCGCGTTTCGCGCCACGGTGCGATGGCGCTCTGCTGGACGCTCGACAAATTGGGGCCGATGGCGCGCAGCGCGCGCGACACCGACCTGATCCTGCGCGTCATCGCGGGTGCCGATCCCGGCGACCCGACGGCGGTCGATGCGCCGTTCGCTACGCCGCGCCGCAAGCTGCGCGTCGCGGTGCTCAAGGATGCGACGAAGGCCTCGATGCCCGCCGTCGCCGCGAACTTCCGAGCGTCGCTGAAGGTGCTGGGCGCGTTCGCCGACCTCGCCGGCGAGGTCGCGCTGCCGAAAGGGCCGTGGGGGCCGGTCGTCGGCACGATCGTCGACGCCGAAGGCGCGGCCGCGTTTCGCGACCTGATCGAGTCCGGCCGCTCGCGCGAGCTGCGCGACGCCGACGACAAGCTCGGCGGCTACGCTGCGTACGCGACGCCGGCGGTCGACTATATCGACGCGCTGCGCCAGCGCACCAAGTTGAACGCGGCGCTGGTGAAAGCAATGGACGGTTACGACGCGGTCGTCTCGCCGACGTTGCCGACGGTGACCTATCCGGTCGGGCTCGGATTCGACAAGGCGTACCCGAAATATCCGGGCGGACCGTCGCTGATCTCGCCCGGAAACCTGGCCGGACTCCCCGCACTCGCACTCCCCAACGGGATGGGCCCGAGCGGTCTGCCGACGTCGCTGGCGTTTCTGGGCCAGGCGTGGGGCGAAGCCGCGCTCACCGCTTTGGGAAGCCGCTACCAGCGCGAGACCGCGTTCCATACAAAGCGCCCGCCGATGCTCCCGCCCACGCGCGCGTAGCGACCGCCGCAGCGAGTGCGAGCATCGTCGCGCCGAGCAGCACGCCGCCGACGAGGTCGGTCACGTAATGCGCGCCGAGCGCGAGCCGTGACCAGAGCACACCGCAAGCCCACAACGCGAGCAGCGGCGCGACAACGCGGCGCACGCCGGGCGGCAGATCGCTGTTCCAGATGAACCACGCCCACAGGCCGTAGACCAGCAGCGCGAACATCGCGTGACCGCTCGAGTACGAGAACGTCGGCTCGTGGATGAGCCTCCAATACTCCGGCCGCGGGCGGCGGAACACGTTCTTGAGCACGTCGTTGAGCTGCCAGGTGATCAGCGTCGTCACCAGCGCGAGGATCACGCGCGCGCGCCAGTTCGGATTGCGGGTCGCGACCATGATCGCGATGATCCCGAGCACGCTCAGTGCCACCCACCAGCACGACGCGGTGAAGACCAGCGCGAGAAACGTCGCCTGCCCGGCGAGTGCGCGGCCGGCCAGGTCGATTCCGAACGGCGGGACGTGCGAGACACTGACGCCGAGCGCAGCATAGAGCACCGCCGCGCCGAGCGCGACGGCGAGGTAGCGGATCACCCCGCGAAGAGATCCGTCTGCGCGGGGCGGCCGAAGCGATCGGCGATTCGTTCCAGCTCCGCCGGGTTCTCGACGATCACGTTGCGCGGCTTCGTCCCCTCGTTGGGGCCGACGATCCCGAACTCTTCGAGCTGGCGCATCACGCGCACCGCGCGCGGGTGGCCGATCGAGAAGCGCGCCTGCAGCGCCGCGGTCGAGCCGACGCCGACATCGCGTTTCGCGACGCGCGCGTCGAGCAAGAACTTCGCGGCATCGTACCAGAGCTCGTCCACCTTGCGTTCTGCGCCGCCGCGCTCGTCGTCCTCGCGGATCGGCGTGATCTCCATCGCTTTCGTCGTGTCCGGCTTCGCCTGGCGCTTCCAGAACTCGACCAGTCGCTCGATCTCGGGCATCGTCACCAGCGCGCCCTGCGCCCGGATCGGCTTGGGTGCGTCGATCGGCAGGTACAGCATGTCGCCGCGGCCGAGCAGACGCTCTGCGCCGCCCATGTCGAGGATCACGCGCGAGTCGACCTGCGAGCTGACGGCGAACGCGATGCGGGACGGGATGTTGGCCTTGATCAGCCCGGTGATCACGTCCACGGAAGGCCGCTGCGTCGCGACGACCAGGTGGATCCCGGTCGCCCGCGCGAGCTGCGCCAGCCGCATGATCAGCATCTCGACCTTCGCCGGCGCGATCAGCATCAGGTCGGCGAGCTCGTCGATGATGACGACGATGTACGGCAGCTTTTCGTCGGGGTACTTGGCGTTGTACTCCTCGATCTTGCGCACGCCGGCCTTGGCGAACCGCTCGTAGCGCAGGTCCATCTCGCGCGTGATCATCGCCAAGGCCCCGGCCGCCATCGACGGATCGGTGATCACCTCGTGCTTGAGGTGCGGGATCCCATTGTAGACGGTGAGCTCGACGCGCTTGGGGTCGATCATCAGCAGCTCGAGCTGGTCGGGGGTGGCGACGACCAGCAGCGAGGCGATGATGCAATTGAGGCAGACCGACTTGCCCGCACCGGTCGCGCCGGCGACGAGCAAATGCGGCATTTTGCCGAGCTCGCCGGTGACCGGCTTGCCGCTGATGTCCTTGCCGAGCGCCATCGTCAGCGGCGGAACACTGCGCGGAATCCCGTCCAGGATCTCGCGCAGCGCCACGATCGAGACCGTCGTGTTCGGCACCTCGATTCCGACCGCCGATTTGCCGGGGATCGGTGCTTCGATGCGGACCGAGGTCGCGGCGAGCGCGAGCGCGAGATCGTCGGCGAGCGAGGAGATGCGCGAGATCTTCACGCCGCGTTCGGGGCGCAGTTCGTAGCGGGTGATCGAGGGGCCGCGCTCGATGTGCGTGACCTTCGCGCCGACCCCGAACGAGGCGAGCGTGTCCTCGAGGACGTGCGCGCGGCTCGCGTCATCGGTCTTCTGAGCCTGCGGCGGATCGAAGATCGCGGTCACGTCGGGTAAGACGTAGGCCTTGCGCGGCGGGACGGGCTCGTACTCGCCGGCGATCGCGAGGACGCTCGCGGCGGCGCGGTCCTGGACGCCGGGTTCGACCCCGCCGGGGCCTTCGTCGCCGGGTTCTTCGGTAACCTCATCGTCGTCGGTTTCAACGTCCTCGTCGTCGCCCTCGTACGATTCGTCGTCGGCTTCTTCGTCATACGCGTCGTCGTCGTCGTCCTCACCGTCGTCGTCCTCATCGGCGTCGGCGAGCACTTCGTCGTAGAAGCGAACCGGTTCGGACTCGACCACCGTGTGCGTCGGCGCGGGAATCTCGGTCGCGATCGCACCCGCGGCGAGGGCCGGCGCGGCCGCGCGCGGCAGCAGCGCGGGGAGATGGAACGCCTCGCGCAGGGAGGTCGGCCGTGGCGGCGCGAGCGCGCCCTTCGCGAGCGACGCGGCTTTCGCCGCGGGCTGCCGCAGGGCGGCGAGGCGCATGACGCACCAGCCGATCAGCTTTTTCAGACTGACGCCGGTGATCGCGACGGTCACTGCGAGCGCGGCGACGATCAGGACGATCCAACCGCCGGCGTCTCCGAGCAGCGCGCGCAGCGCGCCGCTGAGCGCGCCGCCGAGCAACCCCCCGTCGCGCCCGGCGGCGGCGATCCCCGCGTCGATCGCGACGAAGTACGCGCAGGCGGCACCGCCGAGCGTCGCGATCATCTTCGGCACGTTGATCTCGAGGAACACGATCGCCGCAACGAGCGCGATCAGCAGGACGAAGAGTCCCGCGCCGATCCCGAATAGCGCGTGGAGCGCGTGCGCGATCGCACCGCCGACGACGCCGGTGCGCGCCGGCGGCGCGACGAGCGCGACGCCGAGCAGCAATGCAAAGCCGAGCGCCGCGATACCGGCGACCTCGAGGTTCCAGCGCATCCCTGCGCCGGTCTTGCGTCGGACCGGAGCCATCACATCCGACTTCCCGGCGCATGGGGTTCCTCACCTGTGCCGGAGCGCGTCCGGCGCAGATCGGGGGCTACGGCGAGGGGCTCATCTTCGGAGCAGGGGTGAATGCGGGGCCGGCCGGCGCCGCGGGCGGCGCGTTCAGCTTCGCGAGCATAGCGTTCGCCGCGTCCAGGATGTCTTTCGCGGCATCGTAATAGAGTGACTTGCGGTTGTCTTTGGTGTCGCTGCCGGACGTGGCCGTCATGTTGCCGCGCCAGTCGTAGACCTCCGACGCGAACCGCTTGCTGGTCTCGAGGACCCCTTTGGCGTCGCTCGGACGGTTCAGCGCCAGCAGCGCGCGCGCTTCGACGACGCCGAACGACGCGAGACGCACGTAGGCGTAGTGCACGCCGGGCTCGACGTTGCCGTTGGAGAGCTGACGTTTCTGGCACGAGTCGTACGCGCTCACGACGGCATGCGCCGCGTCATAGACCTTTTGCGGCGGGTCGGCCTGCGTCAGCTGCGAGAACGCGTTGACGTACTGCGACGCCTCGGCGCACTGAGAGTCGGAGAAGGCGGCACCGGCGGGCGTTCCGGGAACGATCGAAACGGCCAGCGCCATGAGGGCGAGTACACCCGGTAGAGATCTCATGATGCCGGAACGTTCGTTCCGCCGGTTCCGTGCCCTGGCAACGGCGGACACCGAACGTTCGGTCGCGAACCGGCCGCGTCGTGCCGAAGCCAACGATCGTCGTCCTCGAAGGCGACCAGACCGGACAGGAGCTGCTGGTCGAATCGCTCCGCGTCTTGGCGCCCGACGTCGTCGGGCTCGAGGTCGACCTCGAGCGCTACGATCTCTCGCTCGAAAAGCGTCGCGAGACCAAGAATGCGATCGTCCACGAGGCTGCCGCCGCGATGAAGCGGACGAAGCTCGGCCTCAAGGCCGCGACGATCACGCCTGAAGCCAAAGACGACGTCGGCTCACCCAACGCCATCCTGCGTCGCGCAATCGACGGCAAGGTGATCGTGCGTACCGGCCGCCGGATACCCGGCGTCCGCCCGGTCGCCGGGATCCACGCGCCGATCTCGGTCGTGCGGATGGCGGTCGGCGACGCCTACGGCGCCAAAGAATGGCGCGAGCGAGAGGGCGACGACGAGGTGGCCTATCGCACCGAGCGCATCGAGCGCTCGGTTTGCCGGGTCGTCGCCGAATACGCGTTCTTCCACGCCCGGCGCACCGGCGCGAAGGTGTTCGGCGGGCCGAAGTACACCGTGAGCCCGGTGTACGAAGGGATGCTCAAGGAAGAGATGGATGCGGCGGCGGCGCGCTATCCCGACGTCGTCTACGAGCCTCAGCTCATCGATGCGACGTACGCGCTGCTGATCTCGACCGCCGGCGATCCGATGGTGATCCCGACGCTCAACCGCGACGGCGACTGCATGTCGGACTTGGTGATGCAGCTGTTCGGCTCGATCGCCGGTGCCGAGTCGACGCTGATGTCGTTCACGCCCGACGGAAAACCCGACGTCGTCATGACCGAAGCGCCGCACGGAACCGCGCCGCGCCTCTTCGGGAAGAACGTCGCGAACCCGATGGCGATGATCCTGGCGATCGCCGCGCTCTTGACGTTCGTCGACGACCGCCGCGCGACGAACGCGTCGCGCGCGCTCTACGAGTCCGTCCTCGAGACGGTGCGCGAAGGGACCGCGACCAGCGACCTCGGCGGACACGCCTCGACCAGCGACTTCACCGACGGCGTCATCGCGAAGGTCAAGACCAAGCTCGACGTCTGGTCGAGCCTCTAACGTGATCGCTGCGATCGCGCGGCGCGCCGCCGGACCGGCTGCCGCGCTATGGCTCGTTCTTTCGGCCGCGGCCGGTGCGCAGAGCGCGCGCGCGCCGATCGAGCTGCAGGTCGACGCGTCGCGCGCGGTGCAGGGGCTGCCCTTGGTGCACGAGGTGATCCCCGTTGCCGCCGGGCCGCTCACCCTGGTCTATCCGAAATGGATCCCCGGCGAGCACGGGCCGAACGGTCCGATCCAGAACCTCGCCGGGCTGACGCTTCGCGCCGGCGGCGCGACGCTGCCGTGGCGCCGCGACGCTGCCGTGGCGCCGCGACGCGGTCGATCTCTACGCCTTCCACGTCGACGTCCCGGCCGGCGCGACCTCGCTCGACGTCGCGTTCG
This sequence comes from uncultured candidate division WPS-2 bacterium, assembly GCA_937910425.1. Taxonomy (GTDB): domain Bacteria; phylum Vulcanimicrobiota; class Vulcanimicrobiia; order Vulcanimicrobiales; family Vulcanimicrobiaceae; genus Vulcanimicrobium. Next base: position 1,893 of record CALEOJ010000178.1, on the reverse strand, counting down.
AGTACCTCGGCGCGCAGACCGGCAGCAACAGCGTCGCGCGGTTCTCGACGCCGAACATGTTCACGCTGACCTGGAACAAGGTCGTCCTCACGCCGCAGGCGCAGGACTATTCGACGGTGATGCTGAGCCCGGCGCTGCGGCTGCCGTCGGCGCAATGGAAGTACGCGACCGCGCTCGAGCTCGCGTCGGCGAACGGCGCCGATCTCGCGTTTCGGCCCGTCTCGCTCGAGATGCTCGTCGACTCGCCGCTCGACGCCGGGGTGAACGAGCGGACGCTCGACCTTGGCACGTGGGACGGTGCGCCGGTGACGCTGGCCGCGTTCGCCGACACGCCGGAGCAGCTCGCCGCCAGCGAGAAAACGCTGCAGAAGCTGCGCGATCTCGTCGTGCAGATGCGCGCGCTGTATCGCAACCGTCATTGGGACCACTACACGTTCCTGCTCACCGTCAGCGACGTGATGCCCGGCCAGGGCGTCGAGCACCACCAGTCCAGCGACAACGGGACGGCCGGCGGCTATCTCACCGAGGAGGACGCGCTCACCGGCGGCGGCGACCTGCTCGCGCACGAGTTCAACCATTCCTGGAACGGAAAGTACCGCCGTCCGGACGATCTCGCGACACCCAATCTGCAGGTTCCGATGATCGACGACATGCTGTGGGTCTACGAGGGGATGACGCAGTACTACGGTAACCTGCAGGCGGAGCGCGCCGGGCTGCGCACCCGGCAGCAGTGGCTCGACGCGCTGGCGCTCAGTTATGCGTCGTACGATTCGGAGCGCGGGCGCTTGACGCGAGCGCTCGTCGACACGGCCACGTCGTCGCCGTTCCTCTACCGCGAACGCGGAGCGTGGGCGTCCGAGCGGCGCGGCGTCGACTACTACGGCGAAGGCGAGCTCATGTGGCTGGAGGCGGACGTGCTGATCCGCACGCGCTCGCACGGCAAGCACTCGCTCGACGACGCGGCGCGCGCCTTCTTCGGACGCGGCCGTGACACCGGTCCGCAGGTCGTGACGTACACGCGCGACGACATCGTGGCCGCGCTCGCCGCGGTCGAGCCGTACGACTGGCGCGCGTTCCTGGCCCGGCACGTCGACGCGGTCGCGCCGCACCCGCCGGACTTTCTCACCGGCGGCGGCTACCGGCTCGTCTTCGGCGACGCGCCGAGCGCGTACGAAAAGCTGCAGAGCGCGCGCCGCAAGACGATCGACCTGCGTTACTCGCTCGGGATCGTCGCGAACCGTGAGGGCACGATCGCTGACGTCCTGCCCGACTCGGTCGCGTTCCGCGCCGGGATCGGTCCGGGCGAGAAGATCGTCGCCGTCAACGACCGTGCGCTCACCGGCCAGCCGCAGCTTGACGTGGCGCTGCGCGAAGCAGGCAGCGGTGCGCCGGTGCGATTGCTGCTGACCGCGGGCAACGTCTACCGCACCGTCGCGCTCGACTACCGCGGCGGACCGCGCTATCCGCACCTGGCCCGCATCGACGGCACCGCCGATCTGCTCGGCGCGATCGCGAAGCCGCTCGCCGCCGCGCCGTAACTACCTCTTGGCGAACCGCTCGGAGCGGGTGTGCTGGGGCAAGCGCTAGCGCGATGCTGCGATGCACATCACGCCGGCGAACGCGACCGCAACGCCCAGCCATTGGACGCGCCCCAGCCGCTCGTGCAGGACGAGCGCGGCGAGCGCCACCGTGCCGGCCGGGTAGAGCGAGGTGATCACCGCGGCGATGCTGAGCGGCCCGGTGTGCGCGGCTAGCACGTAGAGGATGTTCGCGCCCATGTCGAGCCCGCCGGCGAGGACGACCGTCCGCAGCCCGGGGCGGGCGACCCGCAGCGGCCGGCGCCCGGCCAGCGCGAAACCGCCGAGGATCGCGAGCGAGCAGAGGCGCGTCCCG
>CALEOJ010000177.1 GCA_937910425.1 uncultured candidate division WPS-2 bacterium | reverse complement strand
AGATCGCGCCGACGGACCGGCCCGTCGCCGGATCGACGACGGGCAGCGTCTCCCCGGACGCGGCCCGCTCGAAGTCCCCATCGACGAAAATCGTGCTGGCAGTCATCGAAGCGATCATTGGCTGGTCCTCCGAGGCTGGCTTTCATCGCCCGGCCACGGAATCCACTGCCCCCAGGGCCGCGATCGAGACCGCATCGCCTGCATCCCAGCCCACGGCGGTACGGCGGACGAGCCGGTCGGCGGCGCTCTCGCGCATGAAGAGGGCGGCCGAGCCGAGCTTCATCAAGCGTGCGACGTCGGTGGCGAGCGCCGTTCCCGGAACAGCGTGCGTTCGACGAGCCGCTCGGTCCCCGCGTGAACCCAGTTCACGCCGAGTCCGATCAGCACCGCCGCCAGCGCCTCCAGAGCGAGTGCCAGCCGTGACTCCGAGACGAATCGGCCGGCGGCGAAATCGACCAGGCTGATCGCAGCGACGACCGGCTGATCGATCCGAGCTTCGCCTTCAACCGCGCGCTCGTGATCGCGTAGTACACCGCGATCGGAAACGCCGTATACGTCAGCAGGATGATGTAGGCGGCCACGAGGTGTTTCGGCGTATTGAATTCCGTACCGATGAACGCATAGCCGACGGCGCTGACCAGCAGGCCGATGAGGACCCAGATGACGCGCCGCCGGTCGTCACCGCCGCTTCGCACGTAGAGCACGATTCGTCATCACGCTCGGGCGGCGCCAGAAGACGACGATAATGACACGGACGGCCTGCCAGCGTGATGCCACCGGCTCTCGCGACACATGGCGGGCTTCGCGGCACGCGGCGCCTCGCCCTCGACGGGGCGAGGAGATTCGTCGGCCGGGCAGGGAACCGTCCAACATGACGATGACGACGATCTTCCGTGCGCGGCGCATCGTTACCATGACCGGCGACGAGCCGGAGGCGCTCGCGGTCTCCGGCGAAACGATCGCCGCGACCGGTTCGCTCGCCGAGCTGCGCGAACGGTTCGACGGCGCGGAGGTTGTCGACGCTGGCGACGGCGTGATCGTCCCGGGCTTCAACGACGCGCACGCGCATCTCGCCGTCGCCGCCGAGGACATGCTGCACCTCGATCTCTCGATCGACGCTGTCTCCTCGCTCGCCGAGATCGCGGCGAAGCTGCGCGCCGAGCTCGCGCACACGCCGCCCGGCGGCTGGCTGCGCGGCAGCCGCTACGACGATGCGAAGATGGCCGAAGGGCGCGTCCTCAGCCGCTGGGATCTCGACGAGATCAGCCGCGACCACCCGATCCTCGTGCTGCAGGTCGCCGGGCACTGGGGCGTCGTCAACTCGAAGGCGCTCGAGCTCGGCGGGATCGACGAGGCGACGGAGGCGCCGCCGGGCGGGAAGTTCGGCCGCGACGGCAGCGGCCGGCTCAACGGCATCCTGTTCGAGATGGCGATCTTCGACTTCGCGTACCCGCAGGCGACCCACCGGCCGCAGACGGTCGCACCGGCGGCGACGCCGGAGGATCGCCAGCGCGGCCTCGGCTTGGCAATGCGCGCCTTCCATGCTGCCGGGATGACCTCGCTGACCGACGCGATGATCGGGCCCGACGACATCGCGCTGCTCCAAGAGGCGCAGCGCCGCGGCACGCTGACCCTGCGCGTCAACATGCTGCTCCACTTCGAGCATTATGGGCTGCTCGCGCAGCGCGGCATCCGCACCGGCTCGGCCGACGGCCGCCTGCGCCTCGGCGGAATCAAGACCTTCGTCGACGGTGCGATCGGCGGCCGCACCTGTCTGATGGAGCAGCCGTTCGAAGGGACGACCGACGACTTCGGGATGCAGACGCTCTCCGACGCCGAGCTGCGCGACGTCGTGCGCATGGTGCACAACGACGGCAACCGTGTCTGCACGCACGCCAACGGCGATCGCGCGATCGGCAAGCTCCTCGACCAGCTCGAGGCGGCGCAGCGCGAGCGGCCCAAGCCGCATCTGCACCATCGCATCGAGCACTGCAGCATCGTCAACGACGAGATCCTGCGCCGCATGAAAGCGCTCGGAGCGATCGCCGCCCCGTTCGGCAGCTACGTCCACTATCACGGCGGCAAGCTGCTGGACTGGTACGGACCGGAGCGCATCGAGCGGATGTTCGCGCACCGTTCGTTCCTCGACCACGGCGTCGCGGTCGCCGGGTCGTCGGACTACCCGTGCGGGCCGTACCAGCCGCTGCTCGCACTGCAGTCGTGCGTCACGCGCACCGGTTACGACGGCACACCGCTCGGGCTCTCGCAGCGCATCACGCCGTCCGAAGCGCTGGCGCTCTACACGACGAGCGCCGCGTACGCCTCCGACGAAGCGGGCACGAAGGGGATGCTCGCGCCCGGCTATCTGGCCGACTTCGTCGTGCTCGACGACGACCCGCTGACGGTCGATCCGTCGACGCTCGGCACGCTCGGCGTGCGCGCCACCTACCTCGGCGGCGCAAAGGTGTGGGAACGCACGGCCTGATGTCGGGCCTCATCGAGATCCAGCTCCTCAACGGGATCGTCCAAGGGATGATCTACGCGCTGGTCGCCGCCGGACTCACGCTGATCTTCGGGATGCTCGACATTCCGAACTTCGCGCACGGCGCGTTCTACGCGCTCGGCGCCTACGTCGCGTACACCGTCGTCTCGGCGACCGGGAATTTCTGGCTCGCGATCGCGATCGTGCCGCTGGTCGTCGCCGTGCTCGGGCTCGTGGTCGACGCGTTCGCGATGCGCCGGCTCGCGCGCGCCGGTCACGTCTACCAAATCCTGTTCACGCTCGGCCTCGTGTTGATCGTGCAGGAGGCGATCGTGCTGCTCTGGGGCGCGAACCCGACCAGCGTGAACGTTCCCGCGGCGCTCGACGGCGGGTTCCCGCTCGGCGCGGTGAGCTTTCCGTATTACCGCCTCTTCTTGGTCGGGGCGTCGGCGCTCGTTGTCGGCGGCGTGTGGTTCGCGCTCGAGCGGACGAAGTACGGCGCGATCATTCGCGCGGGGATCGACGATCCCGAGATGGTCGACTGCATCGGGATCGACGTGCAGCGGCTGTTCACCGTCGTGTTCGGGATCGGCGTGGGGCTGGCCGGCCTGGCCGGCGCGCTGATCCTGCCGATCCGCGGCGGACAGCCCGCGATGGGCAACGAGCTGATGGCGACCAGCTTCGCGGTCGTCGTGATCGGCGGTCTCGGCAGCTATCTGGGCGCCGTTGTCGGTGGGATCTTCGTCGGCCTCACGCAGGCGATCATGACGATCCTCTACCCGGCCGCCTCCGAGGTTGCGATCTTCGCCGCGATGGCGCTCGTCATCCTGATCCGGCCGCAAGGCCTGTTCGGCAAACGATGAAGCGTCTCGCGCTGCTGGTCGCGATCGTGGCGGTCGCGCCGCTGGTGATCCGCTACCCTGCGCTCGAGACGCAGATCCTCACCTTCGGTCTGCTCGCCGTCGCGTTCAACGTGCTGCTCGGCGAGATGGGATTTCTCTCGTTCGGCCAGGCGACGTTCAACGGCGTCGGGGCCTACGCCGCCGCCAGCGTGCTGATCGACGCGCACGCGCCACTGCC
>CALEOJ010000176.1 GCA_937910425.1 uncultured candidate division WPS-2 bacterium | reverse complement strand
ATCGTGGCGACGAACTCGTCGCTCTGATCGAGCGCTTCCAACCGATAGGTGACGATCGCGAGCAGGCGCGGTCCCTGACACGCGCGCGCCAGGTGCGCGAGCAGTGCCAGCGTTCCACTATCAGCGAAGTGCACGTCTTCGAGATACAGCAGCAGCGCCCGCTTGGCGGCGAGTTCCTCGACCGCGCGGCGCACGTCGTCGAACAGCGCCCGCGTCGCGGCTTCGCCGTGCGTCACGATCGGCGGCGTCCGCGAGAGCCGTTGCGCGATCTCCGGAGCGAACGGCGTGAACATCGCGATGAACGGTGCGAACGGCGCCGGCGCAACGTCAGCGCACTCGCCCACTCCGAAGACGATCGCCCGTTGCGGCAGGGTGCGGCGGAACTCCGCGAGCAGCCGAGACTTCCCCACGCCCGCCTCGCCGCCGACCAGGACGAAACGCGGACCGCGCGCCGTGTCCTTGCGGAGTTCGGTCAGCGCGGCGAGCTCGCGCTCGCGCCCTACGAACAGGGCGTTCCTGGCCATCCCCTCGACTTGAGCAAGCGCAAGGTGGAGCCCTGCTGCCGGGCAGCCGTGTTCGCGACCAAGGGTTTTCCCGGATACGCAGGCGGCGCCGGGCGACGCTTCGTCGTGGGGTGATGCCTTCAACCGCATGCGGCGCAGCCTGGCCAAGGCGCTGAAGATGCTGGAGTAGGGGTGTTCGAGGGGTGCGAACTCTCGCGCGCCGACACGGGCGAAGCGACTTGAAGGGTCGACAGCCAGCGTCGCCAAGACCCCGCCGCCGGCAAGGACCGCAACAACGCGAAGCAATCGCGCGTCGTCCCGGCGAGCGTTATGATGCATCCGGCCGCTAACCACAAAGCTGCCGCGAGAATCAATAGTCCGTCCGGTGCGTCAGCCTAGCGAGCCTCGAAGACATCGAGGACGCGGACGTTCTCGTTCCGGCTCTCATTGCGGTCGATGTCATGACGTGGCGCCGGAAGCGGCCGTAACGCTATCTGTTGTAGTCATCTGTTGTAGTCGGAAAACGTCGTCGTCGGGTGCCTACGAAACGCATCATCCGTCGCGACGTGTGCCCGAGCACATGCTGCAGAGGGTCCCATCGCCGTGATCGCCGCCGGTGAGCGCTGGCCGGACGGAACGCTGCGCCCGGCGCTCGAGGACGACCTCGGGGCCGGTGCGATCGTCGCCGGAACCGGCGGGCTCGAGGCGTCTCCTGAAGCGCGCTACGTCGCTGAAGGCTTTCTCAAATTCCGACGGAGATCGGTTCGGTCGTCGAGCAGACCGTATCCGGGCGAGAGTTGATCGAGGACGACTATGCCGACGATGAGCGGTGTGCTGGTGCCCTCGATGGAAGCCGAACGGTCCCGCTTCTCGGCCAGGACGGCTTCATCAGAGACGTACGAAGGGAAGTGTGAGCGCGGCGGCAGACTTGCAGCATGTCGTGACGTGGCGCATCGGGCTCGCCCCGAAGGTCATCCTCGGAATCGGCGCCGGGTTCATGCTCGGGTTCGCCGCGCTGCTGTTCTGCCTTCCGCTGATCGTTGCCGCGGTCGACGCGACGAGCATGTGGATCGTCGATGCCACCGGCGCCGTCTTGCTCGGATTCGCCTGCTTTTTCGTTTTCGGTTTGGTCGCGCTGGCTCGCAGCCGCGTCAGCATCGCCGGTACGACGTTGCACGCAACGATCCCCGATCATCACAACTGGCTGCTCGTCCCCGGTTTCCGAACCATCTCGGTCGAGCTCGGGCAGATTCGCTCGGTCGAGCAGCGCGAAGAGGCCGTGCGGGCGTTCGGGTTTACGACGATGCGCCGGTCGCTCTCGATCGTGACGGCGAACGGGGAGCGCATCGGCTTGTTCAGCAACACGGACAACGCTGTCGGTCAACTGCCGATCGACGAGGTCGCCGCGGCGATCGCCGCGGGCGCGGGGATCAAGGTTACGGACGACGGACTGGTGCGCTCGCGCGCTGCCGGGCTCTACGGCGCAGCCTCGTCGGCCTGGACGGAAACGCCGCTCTGCCGCTGCTGCTCAACGCGCAGGTCGGACTCACCCAGGCGCTGACCGACGAGGTCACCGCGGTGTACACCGTTCGGCAGGCGGAGCAGACGCTGTTGTACGCGGAGGGCGTGAACGCCGCTGGGTGAACTCCCCGGCGATGCCCATAACGGTCCCGATCTGGATCGACGATCCCATCAACGCGGCGATCCTCGCGGTGAGCGAGGATCGTCTGCAGGGCTTCCAGCTCGATCCCTTCGGCGAGATCGCCGAGCGGAGCGGAGTCGACGTCGCGACGGTCCTCGAGCGGATCGTCGCGATGGTGCGTTCCGGGACGATCCGCCGCGTACGGCAGACCCTGATGGCGACGAACCTGGCCGCCGGCGCACTCTGCGCGTGGCACGTGCCGGCCGACCGGTTGAATGACGCGTTCGACTGGCTGTTCCGCGAGGATCCGTTCTCGGGCCACGTCGTGATCCGGACCACCGACGCCGCCACGCCGGGCTCGAACTATCGCCTGTGGACGACGCTGAAGGTGCCGCAGGGATACTCTCTCGACAAGCACGCGGCATTTCTCGCGCGCACGATCGGCGCCGGTGCCTACCGGCTGATGCCGGCCAAGGCGCTGTTCGCGCTCGGCGTCGGGCACGTGCGGCGCCGGGGGATCGAGCCCGGCGCTCGTGCCGAGGTGCTGGCCGACGTGAAGGATACGCTGGTCGTCGAGCTCGATGCGCTTGAGTGGCGCGTACTCGCCGCGATCAAACGCGAGCTGGCCGACGACGAGATCGTGCGCGACGTGTGGGCGGGCCGTGCGCGCGCAGCCGGCGTCACGCGCGAGCAGTTCGCGCGAATCGGGGGCGAACTGAGCGCGAAAGGCGTGATCGGTCGCTTCTCGACGTTTCTCGAGCACGTCAAGCCGAACGCGGGCGCCGGCGGGCAGAGCGTCACGCGCTACAACGCGCTCTTCCACTGGAAGGTCCCGATGGGGCGCGAGCTCGACGCCGGTCGCGAGCTCGGCCGGCATTACATCATGACGCACGCGTACTGGCGTGAAGGCGGCCCGGAATTCCGGGGCGTCAACATCATGGGCGTCGCGCATGGTACCGAGAAAGAGACGCTGCTCGCCCACAAGGCCGCGATCGACGAGCATCTGCGCGCGGCGGGGATTGCGTTCGACTACACCAACGTGTTCTGGGGCGGCGGCAGCGAGATCAAGCCGTCCGAGATCGTACCGGTCGCCTACGTGGAGTTCTGCGCCGCGCACCAACTGGATCCGGAGGCGATGCGGCCATGATTCGTCATCTGCTCGCGGCCGGCGCTATCCTCGTTCTCGCGCTCGGCGGATGCACGAAAGTCGGCGACACCGCCGCCTCTGGCGGCGGTGCGACCGGCGGAGCCTCCGGGCCGCATCCGGATCGCCTCGTGATGTCGACCGCGTCGGATCCGCGTAATCTCAACCCCGCGTTCGCGATCAAGTACAAGCTGCGCCACGGCATACAGTGGCACGACGGGGTAGAGCTGACGTGCCGCGACCTGCGCTTCACGTGGCAGGTGATGATGAATCCGAAGAACACCGTCGTCACGACCGACGGCTGGAACAAGATCCACGACGTCGATTGCAGCGATCCCTACGTCGCGGTCGTCCACATGAAGCAGATCTACGCACCGTTTCTGCAGCAGCTGTGGAGCCTGAACGGAAACGGTCCGATCATGCCCGAGCATCTGCTCGCCAAGTACAACGACGA
>CALEOJ010000175.1 GCA_937910425.1 uncultured candidate division WPS-2 bacterium | reverse complement strand
CGCCGAACGCGCCCAGCGGGCCGCAGATCCTGGTGCCGCCGGTCTCGTCGCCCTCGCCGCCGCCGGGGGCGATCACGCCGCCGCCGGTGCCGAGCGCATCGCCGGCCTCGGCCGGGACACCGGGCACCGTCATCATCACCCCGCAGACGATCCCGCCCTCGAGCAGCCCGCTGCCGGCGCCGGTGTTCAGCTCGGGACCGATCGGCGCCGGGTCGCCCTCGCCCTCGCCCTCGCCCGCCGTCGGCGAGGTGCTCGAAGCCGGAAACTACGCGATCACCGGCGACCATCTGGAAGGGTACAACACGCCCGGCGGGATGTTCGACATCGTCGGCCACGTGAACATCTTCTACCAGGACGGCGTGCTGGGCGGCGACCGCGCGCACTACGACGGGCAGCGCTACATCGACATCACCGGCAACACGTTCGTGAAGAACCGCACCGGCGACACGACGCTCTTCGCCGACTCGGTGCGGTTCGATTCGATGACGCAGAAGGCGACGCTGATCCGCGGGCGCGGTGAGTCGACGCAAGGCGTCGAGCAAGGAAAGCTGCACTTCGCGGGCACGACGATGGTGACCGACCGCAACGGCGTGACGCACGTCGAGCGCGCGAACTTGACGACGTGCGAGAACCCGCGCGGCGGCTACCACATCGAGTCGAAGACGCTCGACATCTACCCCGGCGACAAGGCGGTCGCGAGGTCGGCCGTGCTCTTCTTGGGCGCGCTCGCGATCCTGTACCTCCCGATCGTGGTGATCTCGCTGCGCCAGGACGAGCCCGGCTCGCGGCGCCAGCCCGGCTTCCTGCCGATCGTCGGGTACTCGGCGGCCGAAGGCTTCTGGATCAAGGCGCGGATCGGGTTCTCGCCGAGCGACTACTACTACGGCTACTACCGCATCGAAGAGTACACGCGCATCGGGCTCGGACTGGGCTACGTCGCGACGCTGCGGCGCAAGGACGGACGGCGGCAGACCGACGTCAACTTCTACCGGCTCAAGAACAAGATCGACGGCAGCAACAACAACAACCTCGCGATCAACGACGACGAGATCTTCTCGCGCTCGATGCGCGGGAAGTTCACGCTGAACTACACCGGCAACTACGGCCCGCTGGTCTCGCTGCCGCCGCAGTACGATCTGACGGCGGCCGTCGATCACGGCAACGAGCGCGGCGACCGGCAGAACTACAGCTTCCACCGCACCTCGACCGGCACGCAGGCGTCGACGAACGACTACGGGATCAGCGACCACCGCGCGTTCTCGCCGAAGCTCTCGAACGACTTCACCATGTCGTACACGACGAGCCAGAACACCGGCTTCGATCGCACCACGACGCTGCACTACGAGTCGCTCACGCGCTTTTCGGGGAAATCGTACGACTACGAGCTGACCTACGACCGCTACGACACGACGACGCCGAGCACAGTACAGAAGGAGCCCGAGCTCGCGATCCGACCGCACGACCCGCTCTTTCCACGGCTGCGCGCGGTCCCGATCACCGCACAGTACACGCTCGGACTCTACGACGATCCGCAAGCGCAGCCCGACGTCAACAAGTTCGGCCTCAATACCGCCCGCGGCGAGGCGCGCTTTCAGATCGGACCGGTGCTCGCGCATGTCCTGGGCAGCGACTTCTCGGCCGGCGTCACGCTGCAGCAGGACGCGTACGGTACCGGCGACCTCAAGGCGCAGATCGGCCAGCAGGCGACACTGACGACGCCGCTGTTCGGGCACCTCATCAACACGATCTCGTACAACGAGTCGCACGTGAACGGTCCGCTCGCCGAACCGTTCAAGTCGATCGACGTGCTGGGCGACGGCTTGAAGCAGGCCAACGACGTGCTGCGCATCTTCAACGGCGACGTCTACTCGTTCTCGCTCACGGCGACGACGTTCTTCAACCGGCAGGCGCAGTCGGTCGGGTACCAGCTCACGTCGCGGCCGTCAGCGCGTTCGACGCTGATGCTCGGCGGCAGCTTCACGCCCGGTTCCGGAAACGGTTTCGACCGCACGAGCTTGCAGCTCTCGACCCCGTTCGGGTACCAGAGCGACCTGCAGATCTCGAGCTACGTGAACTGGAAAGCGCACGGGCGGCTCGAGAGCAAGAACATCTACTACCGGCACATCGTCGGAAACTGCTATGAAATCCGGCTGGCGTACAACCAGGATCTCAAGCAGGTGACGGCCAGCGTGAACCTGCTGGCGTTCCCGTCGCGCGTCGCGAACTTCGGGCTCGGTCAGACCTCGCTCGGCTCGATCATCCCGCAGAGCTTCTCCTCGCAGTCGTTCGGAACCGGCCTCTGAGCGTGGGTCGCGGGCAGGGTTCGCAGCGGGTACAACCGTCTCATGAACACCTACACCCAGCCCTGCGAGTTCCAGGAGTGCAATTGCACCGTCACCGGCGGCATCGAGGGCGCGGCGTACTGCAGCGAGATCTGCGAGCGGCGCGACTCGACCGATGAGGAGATGGAAACGACCTGCCCCTGCGGCCACCCGCCCTGCGACGCTGAGTGACGCCGACGGCGGGCGGCGCTCAGATGGTGCGCCCGGTCGGCGTGGGGGTGGCGGTCGGCGTCGGCCCGGGGCTCGGCGCGTTGGTGGACGGCGCGCTCAGCACTTCGATGCCGACGATCTGCGCCGAGGGGTTCGAGACCGACGAGTTGCTGGCCGGTTTGAAGAAGTTCGTGTTCACCGGCTGCGTGGTATCGATGAAGAACTTGTAGCTCGTGTCGTTGGGCCCGTTCGTGCCGAGCGAGTCGATCGGTGTGAGCGTGCGGTCGAGCGTGAACAGGCTGATGTTCCATACCGGCGCGATGAAGTTGAACGGCGGCCCCGTGCCGTTGTTACAGACCGGGGGCTGCGAGGTTGTCGACGGCGGCGGCAGGTCGAGCACGCAGCGGTTGAACGTGATCTGGAACGCGAACTGCGAGTTCGCGCTCGCTGCCGACGGCAGGAACGTGATGAAGTTGGTCGGGATCGGCGGAGCGTAATGGGTCGACGCGCCGCTGGTGGGGTCGGGAAAGATCTGATTCAGCTGGGGCGCGTTCGCGAAGTTCGCGCCGCCGCCGACGATGAAGTAGTGCGTCCAGTTCTTGAAGTCGCTGTTGAAGCCCTGAGCGTACGGCTGGTTGTTGTTCCCGGACGTATTCAGCACGATCAGATAGCTCAGATTCTGGAAGTCGAGAGGACCGTTGGTCTCGAAGCGAATCAGGGTCTGTCCCGGCGCGACGCCAGCCACACCGCTCGGAACGTTCAGCCCGGTTACCTGGCGTCCGCAACCTGAGAGCACCAACATCGCCGCAACGACCACGGCAGTTACGAGCCGACGCACCCTGATCTCCTCCGCGACCGTTCGCAGCACGGCCGTCGCACTTCTCTGCGCGCTGGGTCTGCATTTGGCCTTCCCGCTTGCAACGTGGTGGTGGATCGCACCGTTCGCAATCGCCGGCTTGATCTATTCTTGGAGCAGCCTGGCACCGCGGACGGCAGCGATCGTCGGGTACGCAAGCGGGCTGCTGTTCTTCACGCTCGGCTTCGCCTGGTTCGGAGAGACCGCGGGTGCGCTCGTCGGGCCGGCGGCCCCGATTCTCGATCTCGGCCCCGCGCTCGCCGAAGCGCTCGCGTTCGCGTTCGCCGCGTTCGCGACGTCGCTCGCGGCGCGCCGCTGCGACGAACGCGCCGTTCCGTTCGTCGCCGCCGCCGCGTTCGCGATCGAGGAACAGGTGCGCTCGAGCACGATGCTCGGCGTTCCCATCGAGCAGCTCGGCGTCGCGATGGTCGACTCGCCGTTGCGACCGCTCGCGGCGTTCGCCGGCGGTTACAGTCTGACGTTCGCGACGGTCCTGCTCGGTGCCGCGCTGGGCTGGTGGCTGCTCGCCCGGCACGACGCGCGGCGCGCCCGCACCGCGTTGGCGATCTGGGCCGGCGTCGCGCTCTGCACGGCGCT
>CALEOJ010000174.1 GCA_937910425.1 uncultured candidate division WPS-2 bacterium | reverse complement strand
ACGCTCTTCCGATCTGGCGCAGGGGCGGGTCACCGGGAGCCCCTGACCGGCGATAACGGTTAGTTCTCGCGCGCTAGGCGCGCGCGAGTTCGGCCCGCATCTCCTTGGCCCCGATCGGCTGGTTGTAGATCGACGACCCGGGCTGCTGCTTGCGTCCGCCTTCGACGAGCCCGCCGTTGTCGACCGGATCGAAGCCGATTTCGTCGATCAGGTCCATCACGACGCGCTTCGCCGCCGCATCGTCGGAGGCGACGGGGATCGCGAGGCGGTCCTTCTCGCCCTTGGGCTTGCCGTCGCCGGCCAGCCGTTTGTAGTAGATCGTGTTGAACGCCTTGACGACGCGCGCGCCGGGGACCAGCGCGCGGGTGAACTCGGTCGCGGTCTTCGAGCCGAGGTCCTCGATCTCGAAGTCCTCGGTGTACGGGTTCATCGCGTCGACGACGATCTTGCCGTCCCAGCCCTCGATCTCGCCGAGCGCCTCTTCACGCTTCGTCCAGGGGACGGCGATGAGGACCAGGTCGCTGGCGTCCACCGCGTCCTGCGCGCTGGTCGCCTGAGCGTTCGGCCCGATCTCCGCGACCAGCGCCCGAAGCGACTGCGGCCCGCGCGAGTTGGCGATCCGCACGTGATGCCCCGCCTGCGCGAAGCGGCGCGCGGCATTTCCTCCGATGTTGCCGGAGCCCAAGATCCCGATCTCCATCCGCTTCCTCTACTCGTCGCGCGACGGAACGTCGCTCCCGCTGGTTGCCAGCGGGGTTTCCGCTAGCGGGGCCACAGGTCCCGCGAACGGGCCGGTTGCCGAGCTCCCGGCAGAAAGCGTGCAAAGGCTTGCTTGTACGTTCGCGGTGTCCGGTGCCCGGCGCTCGCGGCGGACATATCGCGGTCATGCCTGGGCCACGCGCGCCGCCTAGCATCGCCGGCATGGACGGCATGCATTGGATGGCGAGCGCGATGCGGGCGGCGCGGGCGCAGCTCGACATTGCGACCCACAATCTCGCCAACGCCTCGACCGACGGTTTCCGCCGCACCGCCGCGACGACGACGATCGCGCGCGACGGGCTGGCGGTGTTCGAACGAACGGTCCGCGAGCAAGGCGCGGTACGAAGCACCGGCCGCCGGTTCGACCTCGCGTTGCTCGGTGAAGGCGCGTTCCATGTCGGCACGACGCTGACGCGCGAGGGCGCGTTCACCCGCGACCGCGACGGATTTCTGATCGACGACCGCGGCCGCCGGCTGCACGGCGCGCACGGCGTCCTGCGCGTCTCGGAGGACGCGACGATCGCGTCGGACGGAACGGTGCGCGACGGCGGCCGCGTCGTCGAGCGCATCCCGCTCCCGCCGGCGACGCGCGTGCTGGCCGGAGCGCTGGAGACCAGTTCGGTCAATCCGATCGGCGAGACGCTCGCGATCCTGGGCGCGCAGCGCGCGTTCGAGACCGCACAGAAGACGCTGCTCGCGATCGACGCGACGCGCGAGAAAGCCGCCAACGACGTGGTGCGCGTGCGATGAACCGCGCGATGTTCGCCGCCGCGAGCGGGATGGCGGCGCAGCAGACGCAGCTCGAGATCGTCGCCGACAACCTCGCGAACGCCGACGTCGCGGGGTTCAAGGGTGCCGCGGCGACCTTTGCCGACGTCCGCGCCGGGGCGCTCGGACTCGGCACGATCGGCGTCGGACGGCACGCGGTGTTCGCGCAGGGCAAGCTGGTCCGCAGCGGCGGCGCGTTCGATCTCGCGATCGACGGGCCGGGCTTCTTCGCGGTCGAGCGCGGCGGCGCGAAGGCGTATACGCGCAACGGCGAGTTTTCGCGCGAGGCCGACGGCACGCTGCGCAACAGCGCGGGCTGGACGCTCGCGGGCGTGCGCATCCCGGCCGATGCGCTGAGCGCGCGGGTCGAGCGCGACGGGCGCGTGATCGTCGACACGCCCGCGCAAAAAGGGCGCACGATCGCGCAGCTGCGGCTGACGTCGTTCGCCTCGCCCGAAGCGCTGCGCCCGCTCGGTGCGACGCTGTTCGCAGCGACCGACGCGTCGGGGCGCGCGCGGACGTTCGCACCGGGCGCGCGCGGCGGCCCGTCGATCGCGTTCGGGATGCTCGAGCGCTCGAACGTCTCGATCGTCGAGGCGATGATGCAGATTCTCGGCGCCCAGCGCGCCTACGAAGCGAATGCCAAGGGAGTGCAGGCGGCAGATGAGATGCTGCGGATCGCCAACAACCTCCACCGCGGCTGAGCCCGCGCTCCAGGCGCGGGATGTTGCGAGCGCGGTGCTGTTTCGGGAGATCCTCAAGCCGCTCGCGCAAGGGCTCGGCCCGGTCGGCGAGATCGCGCTGGGTGCCGTCGCCGACACGCTGTTCGTGAAAAAGCCGCGATGAGCGCGGACGAGCGCGAAGAGCGCATCCGTGCGCTGCTGCCGATGGTGCGAGGGATCGCGCGCCGCGTCCATCGGATGGTGCCGATGAGCGACGTCGACGATCTGATCGGCGACGGCTGCGTCGGCGCGATCCGCGCGGTCGATGCGTTCGATCCGGCGCGCGGCGTCCCGCTCGACCAGTACGCGCGCCGCGTGATCCTGGGCGCGGTCCTCAACGGCGTGCGCCGCATGGACCCGGTCTCCGAGCGGATGCGGCGGACGATGCGCGGCGCCCAGGCGGCGCGCTACGCGCTCGCTCAGGAGCTCGGGACGATGCCGACGATGAACGCGATGTCGCGTCTCTCGCCCGCGCTCGCGGCGGCGCGCACCGAAGTGCACCGCCGCACGCCGCTCTCGCTCGACACGACGCTCCCGAGCGGCGAACGGCTCGACCTCGACCACTCCGCCGACCCGCAGACGATCGTGAGCGAGCGGGTCGAGCGAGAGCTGGTGCGCGGCGCGGTTGCGCAACTGCCCCGGCGCCATCTGCGCATCGTCGTCGCGCACTACTTCGCCGAACGCAAGCTGCGCGAGCTGGTCGCACCGATGCACATCTCGCCGCAACGCGTATCGCAACTCCATCTGCTCGCGCTACGACGGCTGCGCGCGCTGCTGGCGGTCCACGCGTGAACGATGCCGCGCCGTCCGGGCCCGCGCTCGACCCCGCCGCGCTCGCAATCGCCGCGCCGCCGATCGCATCGCTGCACGTCGCGGACGGCGGAGCCGAGATGCCGCCGTCGCTCCCCCGCGACCACCCCGCCTGGCAGCGCGACGTCCTCTCCGTCTCAGCCCGCGTGCGGGTGATGCTGGCTCAGCTTCGTCCGGTCGCGGTGCGCGTGCTGACGTTTTGGGATCACGTCGTGCGAAGCACCGTCATCGGCGGACGGCGCGTCGAGGTCGATCCGAGCGGCTGCTACCGGCGGCGATAGGGTCTAGCCATCGGTTGTCTTGCGTGCTAGCGTTCGTTCACTCACCGGGGGAGGCACGCGAGCACCGCTCACCGTGCCGAAGAGCAGCGCGATGACGGCGGCAGCAACTGAGGCGCGCGAAACGGACCGGTTCATCGCAGCGTCCTCTACGGACAGGTGCCGATGACGTAGTAATTCGTCCCTGTCTTCTTGAGCGTGGTCTGGTAGAAGACGTTGTCGAGGCCCATGTTCTGGTTCGAGCCGTTGGCGAGCGCCCAGCCGAAGCTGTCGTGGGCGCGGCCGGCTTGCACGTGATAGTAGTTGGCCGTCGTGTAGCAGACCGGTGCCGGGGTCGGCGTGGCCGTCGGCGTGGGGGTCGGCGTCGGCGTGCCGTGGCCGGTCGGAGTCGGGGTCGGCGTGGGGCCGCCGGTCGGCGTCGGGCTCGGTGTCGGCGTCGGCGTCCCGGTCGAACCGGACTGGACGCGGTCGACCATCTTCTTGATCGCCGTCATCTGCGGCCCGGTCTTGAGCGCGTAGGTCGAGGTTTCGTAGCCCCACCAGTCCCAGCATCCGTTGGGGTTGTTCGGCGTGCTGCTCGAGACTTGGTACGGATAGAGCACTAGGCTGACATTCCCCACGTCGGCCGCCGCGGAGGCAGCATGAGAACGCGTTTTGAGGGCCAACTTGAAGGGATATCTCCGAAAATAAAAGAGCAGGTGCTTCGAGAAGCTGCTGAGCAAGGGGTTAGCGTGTTCGACTGGCTTGAAACGGCAGTCAAGCGGCAGCTAAAATCTTCGCAGTAGATAATCCGTGAGCTCTCGAGTATTTGATTGAGCTAACCACAAAGATCCGATTCATTTTCGCTGCCGTTGCGGCGACGTTGATAAGGCCACAGCCGACCATGTGCCCCAACTGCTGCTCGGGTCGTCAAAAACAGCGGTGAACTCTTTGGGCAACCGCGGATTCGAAAAATCTAAGATGACCCAGTCAAGGGCGAGCGGCGCGGTCGTATAGAACTTCCCCGCAGGCTCGGCATTTATAGTGATACGTTCCTGCTCCGCGGTCGGACCCGTCCGAAACAGTATCTGATCATTACGGTGAAGTCGCAATGCCAAGCTACCCGTGTCGGCGTCACTCTTGCGATAAGAGCCAATTACTGAGAAGCCAGGCAGCTTACTGTGATAATAATCTGACCCATGCCACCCGTTGGAGACGATTGCGGTAGCGCCGGCAAAATGTAAGCGCGTATCGAAGTGCCACTGCTCAATCGTAAATGGCGACGTTGGAGGCGGGCCCGATAGAGCCACTGCAGACCACTCGCCCCAACCCGGGCCGGCGTCCTCGAAGACGACAGTAAACACTCGAGGCAGATCAGGATTTGCAAACTTCAAAACGACCCAATCGATGGCAAGCGGGACCGTCGTATCGAATTTGAGACTTGGTTGAGCGTCGACTTCAATGCGTTGGTGCGCAATATTCGGACCGGACCGGAACAGCACCCGATCGTTACGATGGAGTCGCAGCGAAAGACGGCCCATGTCGGCGTCGCCGGTGCGATACGAACCGATGATCGAAAATCCGCGTATTTTGCTATGAAACAAATCTGATCCATTCCAACCATTTGAGGTGATGGAAGCCGCGGGAGCAATACCCCTTAATCGATCGGGCCGCCAGCTCTCCACCGTATACGGGCGCGCCATCGAGTTCGGTGCGAAACTAGAGCTGTCGGCGGCGGGCTGAACGTACTGACGCGTCCCAAATAGCGTGATCATGAGCATCGCAACTAACATAATCGCCACAATTGCATCGAATGGGTGTTGTCGCAAGACGCGTTGAAGCCGATCCATCATCGTATTTCCGGTAGTTGCCCGATGCTTACTAGCGCAGGAATCTGGGCCCGCAAGAATGCGGGGACGGGATACAGGGTGGCAAGATCGGAATCTGGTGCTTGCTGGTAGTTCGTGAGTATGGAGTTCGAGCGGCGATAATACGCGGCCGCCGTTGATAGGGCTTGTACACCGAAGAACCACGTTCCAGTGAAGTAGCAGATCAATACGAACGCTCCAAGGCCGGCAGCAATACGAACCCATATCGTCGGCAACACCGTCAAGGGCGGATGAAGAGCTATGACCCCGGCCAGTCCAATCCAAAGCATGAGCGAACAGGTAATATAGCGGGTACTCTCTGGATTGGCCGCCCGCCCGTAACCAATAAGCGCCGAGGAAACGACCCCGTAGGTGAGGATTACGATCCAAGGCGTGGCCCGTGCAAGTTTCGCCGCATCTCCTTCGCGAACGATCGGTACCACGAACATGGCGGACAATATGAGTCCGACGGCACCAAGAGTAGTCGACGCGATGGCCCCGCTGCCCAACCCGAATGGCAAGCCAGCAACAGCTGCCATGGCTACTACTCGTGAGACAAGGGCACTCAGCGAAGGAGCCATTGAATCGGCAGTCGGTGACCAACCCCAAAAGTAGATACCGATTATGACCATCGAGGCCACGGTCCATTGCATGAGCGGCGCATAACCAAGCGCGCGCCGACGCACGAAAAGTCCAACCGCGACCGCCGGAATTATTGCTAGGCCGGGCCCCGACGAGTATGCCGCGAGGGCCGCCAAGCCGGCCGCGCCAAGGATTAAGGCGGGACCTGCTTTGGTTTGTGCAAGCAAAAGAGCCGCGCCGAAAACGGCGAAATCAACCAGAAACCACGCGGTCTGAAAGCCCTGGAGCCAATTTTCACTTTGCGCGGGGTCGAACAAGAGAAGTGAACCGATCATAGTGACGATTAGCGCCGACCGAAGTTGCAATGTATGGCGCGCAGTTCTCCACAGCAGCCATAGAGAACCCGTTACGACGACCACGCTAAAGAGGCACTCGCGCCGTTGGCTCCAGAATCCGAAGGAGTCCAAGAAAAGCATCATGAGTTGCGGAAAGAGCATGCGATGTTCGTTATGTTGCGCCCACAAGAGTGGGAAGGCTAATGTGCCCCCGCGGTAGGCGAGAATCGTACGGCTCCATTCCCACTCGTCCCAGATCGGTACGTCGACTGCCATCTGAAAGACTCGAATGAATGTAACCACGGCGACACCAATCGCTGCGATCGCCAAAATGGCATTACTATACTTCTCGAAGCGAAGCCCTCGACCGTGCGCATAGATCCTCGCTACGAGTTCCTTCATACTTTGGTCAGGACGTGCGGCCGCGTTTTCATCGACGCGGCAACAAATTGCGCGGTGTCCTCAATGATGTAATCGATTCCGTATTTGGACTCCCAGCCGATGGCTCTCTTTAGCTTGTCTGAGACACCAATTCGGAAACGCACGTCAGCCGGAGGAACCGGCATCTGCTGTACGGCCGGAAACGTCTGACCGGGGTTCACATGCGCCCAAATTTTGTGCGCAAGATCGGCGACATTTTCCGTGCTGTTACCGCAGATATTGAAATCATCATTCCTAGCGCTTGAATCAAAGAGCCTCAGGAGAGCTTCTGAGATATCTTTTGCGTGTGTAAACGTTCGGACTTGCTGGCCGTCACCGAAGATTTCGAAGGGCGTCTGCTTGACCATTGCCTTGTAGACGAAATCGGGAATTACATGCGACATACCAAAATCAACGCTACCATCCGCTTTGAAATCGGGAAGTTCACCGCTCCCGACTGCATTGAACGGCCGCACGATTAGGTAGTTGAGCCCGAATTCCTGGTGCGCGCCCCGCGTCATGAATTCACCAAAGAGCTTCTGCATTCCGTAATTCGTCACCGGGACGGGCTGCGTAAGCGCGTCTTCCTCGAAGACCGGGCGCGTCATCTTCTCATAAACCATTGAGGATGAGAAGTAAACGAATAGGGCCTCAGGCGCCGCCGCGAGGGTCGAATCGATCGCGTGAGCAAGCAGTTCGGTGTTGTCACGAGCGATCCGATAAGGGATCTGATGGAAATACTTTATCCCACCAATCAACGCTGCCAGACACAGGATAATATCGAATCCTTTGAACTCGCTCGGATACATGATGCGGACGTCTTTAATCTGGAGCTTGCAATTTGGATGACTATAAAAGTCGTGCTCCAAATATCCGTATTTGGAAAAGCTATCGATTACGGTCACATGATAGCCGGCATTCAAGAGTTCACGAGTCACGTATGATCCGATGAATCCCGCGCCTCCCAAGCAGAGGACTTTCTTCAAGAGCCGCTCCTAAGACGTTTGTCAGTAAGTTTCGGTTTGCGCCAGCCGCGAAATGCGTACCAGTACCACTTGAGGTACTGCGGCAACCATTTTATGAGGTCAAAGCGCGATTCGCCCGCCACACGGTCGGTCCAGACAGATGGAACTTCGCCGATGCTATAACCGCCAACGTACGCTTTCCCGACAAGTTCGAGGCCGATCTCGAAGCCACCCTTCGATTCAATTTCGATTGCGGAAAGAAACGAACCGCGATACATCTTGAAGTTGTTGGTTGCATCGTGTGTCGGCATCCCCGCAAGATAATGAAGAGAAAGACCCGCAGTTCGCGAGAGAAACGCTTTGAACGGTGGGCCACCGATTTGTTTGCCGCCTCGCATATAGCGTGAGCCATTAACTACATCGTACGTGCCGTCTTGAATCAACTCGTACATGCGATTCACAACGGAGATATCGTCGGAAAGATCGGCCATGATTACGCAGACGGCAGTCCGGTTCGTGCATGTCTGCAGACCGGTTTTAACCGCATTCATTGCGCCGCGGCCGTATGCGTTGCGGATGAGGCGAATGGGGAACGGGAAACTCGAAATCTGTTCGCGGACGACCGGCAGGGTGTTGTCTTCATCGAAATCGTACACGATTATAAGTTCCGCGGGAACTTTGACCTTAGCTGCGAGTTCGTTCAGCTGACGGCCAATGTTATCGGCTTCGTTATAGACGGGACAGACGAATGCGAGTATATCCTCGCTCAGAGGACGCATCCGTCGCCCCACAGATTCCAGATATCAACGACGATCTTTGAATCGGGAATCTTGAGGTTACGATATTCGGCGTGCGGGGTACCAAGTACGATAACGTCGCAGCGCTGGATGAGTTCTTCCGCGCTGACGAAATCGGGCTCGGCGATGTAAGCGTCCGAACAGATCACCGCTCCGCACTCGAAGGCCAGAATCTTGCGCAACTTATACGAAAGCGACTCGCGCTTGTCATCACTATTCGCTTTAAATGCCATACCGAGTACGCCGATGGTCATGGTGGATAGGTCGTAGCGAAGCTTGAGACGGCCTATTAAATAGTTCGGCAAACCTTCGTTAACCAGCATAGCCGCGTGGCCGAGGTAAAAACGATTGTTGTTGAAGGCCGCGAGTTGCATCGCGTCCTTGAACAAACACGGCCCCGCAGCGAAGCCTGCCTGCGGCATCGCCGCCGCTCGTGGATAATTGTGCGTCATCGCATGATGTATGCGATAGAAATCCGCGCCGTGGTCATTGGCGAGCATATAGAACTGATTTGCCGCCGCAAACAGCGTGTAGCGCCAGGTGTTAGTGAACAGCTTTGCAAGTTCAGCTTCTAGAGGCGAGAGCTCGACAACATCGGTCGAAAGTGGTGCGAACAGTTCGCGACACCGTGCCAGCACTTCGGGTTTCTCTGACCCGATGAGCTGCGGCAAGGTCACGAGTTCTTCCATGGCCTTTCCCTCGGCAATTCGCTCGGGGCAAAAGGCAACGTCGACCTTCTTGCCAAGGGCGTTAAGTTCTCTCTGCAGGCGTTCCGTCGTGCCCGGATATACGGTGCTGCGCAGAACGAGAAGCTGGCCATCCACCAAATATGGGGCCAGGGATGTAAGCAATCCCCAGACTTGTTCGAACTCCGGGTTCAGATGACGATCGACAGGGGTACCGATGACGATGATGACAACGTCGGCTCTCCCAACAGTCGCGATATCTAAACTCGTGTGAAACGTGCCTGCCGCTAACGCGGCTCGGAGCACGGGCTCGCAGCCCTCTTCCTTGAAAGGGACTTTCCCCTGCAGAATCGTCTTACCGACTTCGGCATTGATGTCTAAGGCGCAAACCTGTCTGCCGCGCCCTGCAAGCGATACGGCAAGCGGTAGACCAACGTGCCCAAAACCGCCGACCACAACAACGTCGAAGTGGTCCGGGGTCGTTGCCATTCCGTTTGCTGATTTTCCGTTGTGTAAGGACTGATGCGCGATAGCCATGGCTACAGAATCACCTTCAACTGCTCCAGCAGGCTTGTGAAAAAAGCGCGCGGGCGATGTTGTTGTGGCGGCGTTTTTCGCGTATCATGAGGTCAAGTCTCCTCATCTGGGATTCCCCATATGGTTCTCCTTTTCGAGCGGGCGCCGCCCGACTCCCGTGGTTTTCGGCCGGCTTGGCGAGCGGGACGGTCGATTTTGACCAGACGCGAGTGCGCAGCGCTCGGACGCCGGCGGAAAGACCTTCTTGCACGGTCATCAGGGCGCCAATCTCCCGTCGTTGTCCCGGCCGCTCGTCGTTTGGCGGGTGTTCATCCTGCCGTTGCCATTGGCGGCGATCGCAAGGCCGCAATTCTCTGCATGATTGCAGCGAACAACGTACGTGGGATCACGACTTCCGCCATCTGGAACGTGACGTAGCGACCGTGGCTGACGACCTTGGCGCCGATCTTGATCAGCTTCTCTCGTAGACTCGTGAGCGACCAGTTCGCAATCGCTTCTGGTGTCGCAAGCGTCCGCAGGAAGTTCCCGAGGTTGTACGCCAGCGCGTGAAGCTGAAGGCGAACGGCGTTTGCGTTGAACGAGCGGCATGAGAGCCGCGTCCATTTGATCGCGCCTTTGCCTTCCTTGATCCACTGCTCCGCCGTCCCGCGCTTGTTGTAAAACGCGACCACGTGCTTCCCCGATATCGCGAGATTCGTGATGATGAAACCGACGCGCGGGAACAATTCGCCTGGATGCCACTCAACCTTGGCAACGACACGCCGAGGATGGAACCAACTCTTCGCCTTGTAGCGGAAACTTCGATAGAAGCGCTGGACGTAATGCGGCGGGCGCCCGACCGCCCGTTTGAGAAGATCGGTAATCCGCGCTTGGAGAATCTGATTGGCCGGCAAACGGATCGCGTACTCGATGCCCGCGGACTCAAGGAATTCGTACATGTTGGGCTGAGCGAAGGCGGCGTCGCCGCGAAAGGCGATACTCTCGGCAGTTCCTTGGTAGCGTGCGACGACCGGCTTGAGGACGTCTTCCCAGCCATCGGCGCTGTGGACGTTCCCGGGTCGAAGCGCGCATCGTTCCAGATCGCCATGCTGGTTGAATACAAAGAGCGGGTGGTAGCAGGTGCACCCGAAATGCCCGTTCCAAACGCTCTTCTCTTGTTCGCCGTGCGTCGGACTTACGCTCGAATCCATGTCGAGCACGACGCGCTCACGGGACCGATGCGCTGCAACGCGGTCGATCCAAATACCCGAGAGATCGGTAAGCGTTACAAGGTTTTCCGAACGCGCCAGCCAGTTCGTCTCGAATCGGCCCATCTGGCTGGGCGATGCGCCGCAACCCTTCGTGGCTTTGCCGCCAACGATCCAACGCATCGCCGGGTCGTGCCGCAATCGTTCGGCATCATTCACGTCTTCATACCCAGCGAGCCGGCCGAAAACGGACTGGCGAAGCATGCCGACCAGCGCGTGACGACCGTTCTTGCCCGTGCGTGCATCGGCAAGACGATCGCCTGCCGAACCACTCAAGCCCAGTGCGTCATCGAGTTCGCGATACGCGAGGAGACCCGCATCCGAGGTGACGACGGAACCGCGAAAGTGGATCATCACACGCCGGTCGAAATCCAGCCGGAGAAGATCATTTTGCACTTCACCCGTCGGGTTCGTCAATGTGGCCTCAACTCATCGGCGTGAATCACTTGTCAATTATAACAAATTCGCGCATGTGCTACAGCAATTTTGCAATTTTATCTGGCGAATGCGGGCTAGGATGTTGTTCGTGTCGGCGTACTTGTTGAGTCCGGCCTCGGCGATGAACTTCGTGCCGATGTTCGCTTGCGTCTGCACGCAGCCGTCGAGGGCGACGATCAGCCGGCACTGCGTGCCGTTCGCGCAGTTCGCCGGAACGTAGAGGTAGCCGTTGGTGTCGAGGTCGTTCGCGCCGCCGCCGTACGGCGTCTGGTCGAAGTTGATCAGCGTCCCGCCGAGCGTCCCGGTGTTGCGCGCGTTCACCGAACCGTAGAAGAACGTCAGCCACGTGTTCTGGGAGTCGTAGTTGCTGCAGTCGATCATGTACGGGCTCGCCGTCGTTCCGCACGCGACCTCGCCGTCGAGCGATTCCCAGCCGTGTCCGGCGGCGTAGGTGTTGTCGTATTTGGTCGAGACGCCGTAGTGCTGGTACTCGGTGTTGAGGTCGTTCATCGTCTTCTGCTCGACGGTGAAGTCCATCGTCCCGGACCACAGATACGCCTTCTGGCCGCTCAGATTGCTCTTGGGGTCGATGGTTCCGGCGCTCGACTGCGCGTCGAGGTAGCTCTCCGATGCGGAGAGCGAGCTGGAGGTCGCGTACTGGCAGGTAACCTGCGCGGTCGTGAGGCTGTCCTGCGCGCAGTAGTACGGGCCGCCGGCGTAGACCGCGGCGTAGTGGAACGTCCCCGAGAACGCCACGTGCAGCTGAACCGCCATGAAGCCGCCCGACGAGATCCCGGCGACCGCGGTCTTGGTCTTGTCGACGTTGTACGCGCCCAGCGACGTGACGCTGCGGACGGCGCGCTGCTGAGCGGCCGGGACGGCGGCTGGGGACAGTGCTGAGCCCCCGCCGGATCCGGAGCACCGCGCCGCGACGGCGCCGACGAGCACGGAGAGCGCGACGATTCGCGAGATCGATGGGCGCAGCGGCATGAAAACTTCCTCCCCCTTGAAGTGGCCCTGCCGGAGGCAATCTCCGCGGAAAGGAGCGAATCCTTCGTGCCGCGCCGGCGTTTACATCAGCTGTTCGAGCGGGACTTTGTGCTCGCCGTAGCTGTCGATGATCGTGACCGAGTCTCCGAGCTCGGGGAGTCCGATCCCGGAGCAGTGCGTCGCCGTGTAGTACGTCTCGATGAAGTAGACGATCGTCGGCACTTTCTCCATCAGCCCGTAGGTGTCGGGCTTGCCCTCCACGCCGGTGAAGAACATCGTCCAGGGCGCGTCGCCGTAGTAGCCGCTCGCGAACAGACTGAGAACCTGGGCGGCCCCGCCGCCGTACGATCGCTTGTATGCCCGGTAGATGAGCCCTTGTGCCGTGCACGGGCGGATGGTGGCCGGATTCTGCTGGACCTTCGTCGTCTGAGTCATGGTATTACCCCCCGCACGAGGATTGTTCCAGAGCTGCGGAGGCCGCCTCCCAGAGGGCCCGCTTTCCGCGCCGATGCGCAGTCCTTCGCGCCTCACCGGCCCGCCGAGAGGTCGAATGGCGCGCCCGCAGCGTATGAGAGTCCTCGGTGAAGCTCGCGCCCGGACTCGCGATCCGCCCCTCTCCGATAAGCGGCAAGGGCTGTTTCGCCACGAAATTCTTCCCGAAGTCGCGGAAGATCGCGGAGTACGCCGGCGAGCGCATCGCGCGCGCCGAAGTCGCCAGGCGCACACGCACGCGCCGCCTGCGCATCTTGCGCATCTGCTCGATCGACTACTACTGGAGCCTCGACGGCTCGCGCGGCGGCAACGGCACGCATTACGTCAACCACTCGTGCCGGCCGAACGCGTACATGCGAGCCACGCGCGGACACATCCTCTTCATGGCGCTGCGCGATATCCGGCCGGGCGAAGAGATCACCGTCGACTACGAGCTGACGCTGCACCCGAACAGCAAACGCTGCAGCTGCAAAGCCCCGAACTGTCGCGGCACGATCAACAAGAGCTAGACGCGCCCACCAGGCCTTCGATCATCGTTGCAACGTTCGCGGCGCTGCGCGCGGCCGCGTCCAGCACCTCGTCGTGCGAGGTCGCTTCGCCGGTGCCGTGAACGTTGGTGATCAGCGAGATTCCGGCAACCTCGCGGCCGAGCGCGCGCGCCGCGATCGCTTCGAGGACCGTCGACATCCCGACCGCGTCGGCGCCGATCGTGCGCAGGTAACGCGCCTCGGCGGGCGTCTCGTACGTCGGTCCGACCAGACCGGCGTAGACGCCCTCGCGTAGGGTGAAGGCGTGCTCCGCCGCGACGCGGCGTGCCGACTCGCGCAGGTGCGGAGCGTACGCATCGACCATGTCGACGAAGCGCGCTGCCTGCCCGGGCAGCAGTTCCGTGCCGATCAGCGGGCTCGTCCCGGTGAGGTTGAGCTGGTCGACGATCAGCATCAGGTCGCCCGCGCGGTAGTCCGGGTTCACGCCGCCGGCCGCGTTCGTCAGGACGAACGTCTTCGCGCCTGCGTGAGCGGCGGCGAGGACGGGGTAGATCACCTCGCCGGTCGCGCGGCCTTCGTAGAGGTGGAAGCGGCCGCTGAACGCGACGACGCGCCGGCCCTGCAGCATCCCGACGTGCGCCTCGCCGGCGTGCCCGGCGACGCTCGGCAGCGGCATCCCCGCGATCTTCTTGTACGGCACGGTCACGCCGTCGATGCGGTCGCGCAACACCGCGCCGAAGCCCGAGCCGAGCACGATCGCGCACTCGATCTCGCCGCCCGCTTTCTCGCGCAGGGTGTCCGCGGCGCGTTGGAGACGTTTCTGTTTCATGATACCGCCGGTGGGGTGACGATGCCGGGGCCGGGGGCAGCGACGGGGGCGAGCAAATTGGCGCCGGTCATCTCGGGCGGGACGTCGAGCCCTAGGAGCGGGAGCAGCGTCGGCGCGACGTCGCCGAGGCAGCCCTCGCCGATGAACGCCCCGAGCGGCTGTTCCGAGACCAGCACCAGCGGCACCGGGTTCGTCGTGTGCGCGGTCAGCGGGTTTCCCAGCTCGTCGATCTTCTCTTCGGCGTTGCCATGGTCCGCGGTGATCGCGAGGATCCCGCCGGCGTTCAGTACCGCCTGCTCGAGGCGTCCCAGCGCGACGTCGAGTGTCTCGAGCGCCGAGATCGTCGCATCCCACACGCCCGTGTGGCCGACCATGTCGGCGTTCGCATAGTTCATCACGATCACGTCGTGCCGCCGGCGCGCGAGATCTTCGACCGCGGCGATCGTGATGTCGTTGGCCGACATCTCCGGCGCGAGATCGTACGTCGCGACTGCGCGGTTGGACGGGATCAGGATGCGGTCCTCGCCGGGAAACACCTCTTCACGTCCGCCGTTGAAGAAGTAGGTCACGTGCGCGTACTTCTCGGTCTCCGCGAGGCGCAGCTGCGTGAGCCCGGCGTTCGCCACGATCTCGCCGAACACGCGGTACTGCGGGCGCGGTCCGAACAGCACCGGGTTCGGGAAGTGCTCCTCGTAGCGCGTCATCGTCGCGAACACGAAGTCGGCGTAATGGTGGACCGGGAAGTTGTCGAAAGCAGGATCGCTGAAGGCGAGCGTGAGCTCGCGCGCGCGGTCGGGGCGGAAGTTGAAGAAGATGCAGGCGTCGCCGTCGCTCACCGGACGCGGGTCGCCGACGATCGTCGGCAGCACGAACTCGTCGGTTTCGCCGCGGTCGTAGGCCGCCTTCAGCGCCTCCTGCGAGGTCGGAAAGCGATACTCCGCGTCGGCCTTGGCGAGCGCGTCGTACGCTTTGCGCTCCCGCTCCCAGCGCTTGTCGCGGTCCATCGCGTAGTACCGCCCGCAGATCGTCGCGATCGCGCCGGTGCGGTCGCGCAGCGCGAGGTGCCGCTCGAGCCGAGCGAGGTACTTCGCCGCCGAGCTGGGCGGCGTGTCCCGCCCATCGAGGAACGCGTCGATCGCGAGCGCGGCGCCCGACGCTGCGATCACGTCGATCAGCGCCTCGACATGATCGAGCGAGCTGTGCACCTTGCCGTCGCTGACCAGCCCCATGAGGTGCAGCCTCCCGCCGGTCCGCTGCACGTGCTCGATGCACGCGCGCAGCGTCTTGTTCTGCCCGAACGTCCCGCTCGCGATCTCTTCGTCGATCACGACGACGCCTTGCGGAACGACGCGTCCGCTGCCGATGTTGATGTGGCCGACCTCGCTGTTCCCCATCACGCCCTTCGGCAGGCCGACCGCCTCGCCGCTCGCTTCCAGCAGCGTGTTCGGATAGCGCTCGACGATGCGCGTCCAGTTGGGGAGATCGGCGGCGCGGATCGCGTTGCCGCGCAGCTCGGCGGTGCTGCCCCAACCGTCGAGGATCGCCAGCACGAACGGGCGGCGGCGCGTCACGCGAGCACTCCTTTGCGCGCCCCTTCGAGCAGCGCTGCGAACGAGCCGGGATCGAGGCTCGCGCCGCCGACCAGGCCGCCGTCGATGTTGGGCTGTTGCACGAACGCGGTCACGTTCTCCGGTTTCACGCTGCCGCCGTAGAGCAGCCGGCAGTCCGCGAGTCCGTCCACCGCGCCGCGGATCTCGCCCATGATCTGATTCGCTTCGTCCGGCGAGTCGGCGTTCCCGGTCCCGATCGCCCAGATCGGCTCGTACGCGACGACGCAGCGCGCGATGTGCGCCGGCGGCATCCCTGCGAACGCGGCACGCACCTGCGCGCACACCTTGTCGCGCGCCCTCCCGGCGGCGTGCTCGTCCTCCGTCTCGCCGACCGCGACGATCGGCGTGATGCCGTGCGCCAGCGCGGCCAGCGCCTTCTCGTTGACGCGCTCGTCGAGCTCGCCGAACATCGCGCGGCGCTCGGAGTGGCCGATCACCACCCAGCGCACGCCGCACTCGACCAGCATCCCGGGTGCGATCTCGCCGGTGAACGCGCCGGCCTCGGCCCAACCCACGTTCTGCGCGCCGAGCCCGACCTTGGAACCGGCGAGCGCGTCGCGCGCGGCGCACAGCGCGGTGAACGGCGGACAGATCACGGCATCCACGTCGGCCAGCGGCAGCGTCCGCGCCCGCAGGTCCGCGATGAACGCGCGCGTCTCGGCGATCGTCTTGTGCATCTTCCAGTTCCCGACGATGAGCGGTTTGCGCGCTTTCACGGCTGCTCCAGCGCCGCGACGCCGGGGAGGGTTTTGCCTTCGAGGAACTCGAGCGAAGCGCCGCCGCCGGTCGAGACGTGCGTCATCGCGTCGGCGAAGCCGAGCGCGTGGGCCGCGGCCGCAGCATCGCCGCCGCCGACGACGCTGGTTGCGCCGTGCCGCGTCGCGTCGGCGATCGCTTCGCCGACGACGCGCGTCCCGTTCTGATAGGGCGGCTTCTCGTAGACGCCCATCGGCCCGTTGAAGACGATCGTCTTCGCGCCGCGCAGCACTTCGGCATAGGCGCGTGCGCTCGCGGGGCCGATGTCGAGGATCATCCCGTCGCCGACCTGCGAGAGCGGGACGGTGCGCGCGGTAGCGTCGGCGTCGAACGCGTCGGCGACGACCGCGTCGGTCGGAAGGTGGAGCGCGACGTTCTGTGTGCCGGCGAGTCCCAGAATCTTCGTCGCCGGGCCCGGGTCGGGATCGCGCAGCGATCTACCGACGTCGATCCCTTGGGCGGCCAGGAACGTGTTCGCCATCCCGCCGCCGATCACGAACGCGTCGACCTTCGCCAGCAGGTGTTCGAAGACGCCGACTTTGTCGGCGACCTTCGCGCCGCCGATCGCGCAGACGAACGGGTGCACGGGACGGTCGGTCAGGCGCGCCAGCGCGGCGAGCTCGGCCTCCATCAGGAAGCCGGCATACGCCGGGAGATACGCCGCGACGCCGGCGGTCGAGGCGTGCGCGCGGTGCGCGGTCCCGAAGGCGTCGTTCACGTACAGGTCGCCCGACTTCGCGAGCTCGCGCGCGAATGCCGGATCGTCGGCCTCTTCCTCGGGATGAAAGCGGACGTTCTCGAAGAGCGCGAACCCGCCGTCGGGCAGCGCCTTCGATGCCGCGACCGCCGCCTCACCGACACAGTCGTCGACGAAGCGAACCTCGCTCCCCAGCAGCTCCGAGAGCCGAGCGGCGATCGGGCGCAGCGAATACGCCGGATTCGGCTTGCCGTCCGGCCGGCCGAGGTGCGACAGGATCACCGTCTTCGCGCCGTGCTCCCCCAGCCAGCGCAGCGTCGGCAGTGCGGCGTCGATCCGCGTCGCGTCGGCGATCGCGCCGTCCTTCATCGGGACGTTGAGGTCCTCGCGGAGCAGAACGCGCTTTCCGCTGACGGCGGCGTCTCTCACGCTCTTGAAATGCATACCGCGCCTACCCTTCGACCTCGCCGCCGCGATCCCACGGCGCCGCGATGCGGAGGTAGGGTGCGCTGGTCGGCGGCCCGGCCGCGAAGAGCAGGACCGGGCTGGCCTGCTGCATCGCGGGGAGCGCCAGCAGCGAGCTGCACACGGTGCCGAACGCGTGCGCGGTCACCACCGTCATCGCGCGGTGCGGGTCGTCCTCGTCGGCGCGCTGCAGCAGCTCGGTCCAGCGCGTCCAGTCACCGGCGCCGGGATCGGGCGGGGCCGCGTCCCGGAACGCCGGGAAGTGGGTCGCGTAGCGTGGCGAGGTCGCGACGTCGACCCCGTCCGGCGTCACCATGTGGTGTCCGGGCGAGAGCTCGTCGACGGAAATCGTGCGCTCGTCGCTGCTCACCGCGAACGCCGTCCTGCGGTCCGCGACCAGCAGCGTGAACCCGCGATAGCTCGCTGCGTCGAGCGCACCGATCGCGCTCGCTGCGCCGCGCGCGTCGTGCTCGCGCAGCGCGCGGACGACGAGCCCGCCGCGA
Organism: uncultured candidate division WPS-2 bacterium; assembly: GCA_937910425.1. GTDB lineage: Bacteria > Vulcanimicrobiota > Vulcanimicrobiia > Vulcanimicrobiales > Vulcanimicrobiaceae > Vulcanimicrobium. The sequence goes on along the minus strand of CALEOJ010000174.1, from coordinate 1,827 downwards.
CTCGCCTTTCCTTCGAGCGGTCCGAGCCGGTCCATCCCGTTGACGATCGTCGCGACGACGCCGTCGTCGTTCACGCCGAACCAGCTGCCGCCGCCGAGCACGTCGCGGCCGGCGACGATCCCCGGTTCGTCGGGCCAGTACCGTCCCGGCGGCAGGAACGCGCGGTCGAGCCGCTCGTCGCGGTTGGCACCGACGAGCAGCGGCCAGCGATCGCGGGGGCGCAGCAGCACCAGCACCGTACACATGCTAGCGCGCGAAGCGCTCCGCGATGAAATCGACCCAGCGGCGGTAGACGTCGGTGCGGCGCACCGGATCGCTCGGGAAGTGGCCGTCGACCGGATAGGCGATCAGCTGCACCGGCCGTCCGAGATCGCGCAGCGCGTGGAAGAACTCGTACGTGCCGGCCGGCGAGACCCGCGTATCCCCGCGGCACGTCATCAGCAACAGCGGCGTGCGCACGCGCGCGACGTACGTGATCGGGCTCATCGCCGCCGCTCTTGCGCGGTATGTGCCGGCGAGCGGCGAGCCGCCGACCAGCGCGCGATCGGCCGCGATGTCGTCGGCGGTCGCGTAGTCGGCGGCGATGTCGGTGACCGCCGCGCCGGCGACCGCGGCGCGCCAGTCGTGGCGCTGCTCGATCATCCACAGCGTCAGCCCGGCGCCGTACGACCAGCCGCTGACCGCCATGCGCGTCTCATCGACGATGCCGAGCTTGCGCACCGCCGCGATCGCGGCGTCGATGTCGCGGCCCGGCCCGCGCAGCTTGTCGCCGCCGACCGCGCGCTGATAGCGCGCGCCCAGGTTGCTGCTGCCGCGATAGTTCGGTTCGAGCGCGAGCCAGCCGCGCGCGGCGAGCAACTGATCGAGCGCGTCGAACGTCGCGGTCGAGGCCGAGGTCGGCCCACCGTGGATCACGACGACCAGCGGGTATTTCACGCCGCGGCGAAACGCGGGCGGCTTGGTGAGCACGGCGTCGCCGTCGACGCCGACCGAGGTCGGATAGGTGATGCGCGTCGTGCTCGCCGGCGCGCGCGACGCGAGCTCGTCGTTGTAGCTCGTCAGCCGCCGCGGTGCGCTCCCCGGCACGAGAACGTAGAGCTCGTCCGGCCGCTGCGCGGTCTGCGCGACGAACGCGATCGTCCCGTCCGCGGCGATCGCGCCGTCCAAGCCGGAGGAGATGCTGAGCGTGCCGAGGTCGACGGCACGCGGCGGGCCGGCATCGGCGCTGCGGAAGAGGACGTTCGACGTCCCGCTGGTGGCGGTGAACCACAACGTGGAGGAGGCGGGCTGCCAGGCGACGTCGCGCACCGCACGGTCAACGGCGCGCGAGACGTTGCGGGCCGCACCGCCGGCGGGAGGCGTGACGAACAGCTCGACCGGATGCAGCTGGTCGTCGCCGGCGCTGTATGAATAGGCCAGGCGCGAACCGTCGGGCGAGAACAGCGGATCGCGTTCGTGGTCGGCCGGTCCGGGCAGCGTGCGATCGCGCCCGCCGGCGACGTCGATCAGCCGGATCCGTGCACCGACCGCGTCGTTCGCGACGTTCGTCGGCGCGTGCAGGTAGGCGAGCGTCGCACCGTCGGGCGACCACGAGAGCGTCGACTCCGCGTCACCCGAGGCGACGCTCCCGGTCTGCGGCGCGAGGACGCGTTCCGCGCCGCCGTCGAGTGGCTGCAGCCAGAGATGTGCGGGGCGCTGCGGTCCGCGCGCGAGGGCGGCGTCGTTTCCGACCTCGTACCCGTCGAGGTAGCGGCGATCGCCCGCCGCCGGCCGCGCCGGGTCGATCGCGACGATCGCCAGCGCCTTGCCGTCGTGCCGCCACAGATC